>NZ_DBHIHF010000019.1:0-55412 GCF_057248925.1 Stomatobaculum sp. | reverse complement strand
GGAGTTATAGGACAAAAAGAGTTGGTAGAAAACCCCGCAACGCTAGTAGAATCAAGCGTTGCGGGGTTTTCATCTTCTTTAAAACAAGATGAAGGGTGGACAAAAAGAGTTGGTAAAAAGTGCTTCAAACCCCTGATACACAAGGCTTTTCGCTGCTTACATCTTCGGTGAAACAAAGAGACGAATAAGAGCGGCTTTCCGGTGACGCTATATACACTCACCAGAGCCGCTTTCTGCAAAGGAACTGTTAAAGGTAATGCCGACAGATGGAAGTATTGCAGAGATATACAAAAGACTCTCGCAACAGAAAAAGGTGGAGAGTTCAATCCCGATGTGGGGTGATGCAATCGTATGGAATGAACTCCATAGGACAACTCCCTACCCCGAACTCTGGAGCCAGCACCAACTCTTTTTGTCCGCTTAGCCTCTTTTTGTGCGGAAAGCGGTTCGCTTGGTGTCTCAGTTTCTGAAATTGTCGCGAATCAGGGAGATCAGAATACTTCCCCAGAGCAGCAGCATGTAGACGGACTGTTGATGGTTCTGTTCAAAGCGCTGCAGGGCTTTTAGCTTGGGGTTCCCATCCGCCGCGTTTGGATTTCGGGCTGCAAGCTTCCTACACCTGAAACGCAGCACTTCGGACAGGCAGAACAAGAGGCCGGCAAGCGCAAACAGCGGAATTTTCCGGTCGAGCGCAATGCAAAACGCGCCTGCCAGAACGCTGAGATTTGCGGTGAGTACGCGCACCACAGAGAAAATATAGAGTTGCTTTGCACCGGACATAGCAGAAACCTCCTGTTTCGGTGAAATCAACCGGACGCTTCGAAATGCATTCCGCAAAACAGATTGATTATTGTTTTCCGAAGAGCATGGTTGCGAGCGAATCCCGCTTCAATTCGCGGGTCAGTCTCGACTCCAGATCGGCGAGGTAGGCGCGGGTCTGGCAAGGCTTTTGCGTCGCCTCGATCCACTCGCAGCAGTAGCCGCCGGCGGTGCAGTGGTTCACGCGCTCTTCCGGCTCAAAGACTTTCAGAAGGTCAAAGAGCGTGAGCGCGGAGAGATCCGCCGTGAGGCGCACGCCGCCGCCCACGCCGCGCACGGCGTGAATATAGTCGGAGGCCGCGAGCTTTCGTATGATTTTATAAGCAAATTTTTGCGGAATCAGTTCTTCTTCGCAGAGTGCGCGCATGGTGTGCATATCGCCGTCGCCGAGACCGCGCAGAATGCGGAGCGCGTAGTCGAGTTCCCTTGAGATTAACAAAACAATCCCCCCTCTTCGTGTGAATCCTAAAAGTATACCGAAAAGGGGGGGGAAGAACAAGCTGTTTTTTTCAGAGACTCAGTCGTAGGTTGTCTCCACATCCATCGTGAACAGAATCAGAACGAGGCGGAAGATGTAGTAGGCGGGCAGAAGCCGCGCGACCAGAAAGTAAAGCAGATAGCGCGGGTCCCCCGCTGCGCGGAGTGCCTTCGGATCCAGGTAGACATGGTTCTCATTGTTCTTCGCGTGCAGCGCATAGAAGAAGAGCGCGAGGAAGAGGAGCAGCACCTTCAGGCCGATGCAAAGCAGCGGATCGATGGGCGCATAGGACAAGAGAAGCGCCGTCACAATAGAAGCAACATAGAGATAAAATGCGACGAAACAGAGTTTCTTCCGACTTGCCGGACTCATATTGGTCCCTCCTTCCGAAAACGGTTGCACGCAGCTCTTTTGTATATATTTAGCATAGTACAGAAGGGAGAAAAAACAATAAGTTTAAGCAAGGTGTAAGAAAACTGTCAGAATCAAAACAGTAGCGCCACTCAAATGACGAGCTCACCGCGCTTCATGACGCGGGACACGATGTTCACGCCGGTCCGGTAGGGCAGGAACTGAATTGAGGGATAGTGCAGGAAGATGAGGTCCGCCTGCTTGCCCGGGTCGATGCTGCCGATTTCTTTCTCTCTGCCGACTGCCGCCGCGCCGTTTAAAGTGAGTGCCGTGACGACTTCTTCAATCCGCATGTTCATGTAGATACAGCCGAGCGCAATGAGGAGCGGAATCGAATTGCTGAAGCAGCTGCCGGGATTCAAATCCGAGGCGAGTGCGACCGCACAGCCCGCGTCGATCAGCTTCCGCGCGGGTGCATAGGGTTCCTTTAAGCAGAAGGCCGTGAGCGGCAGGAGAGTCGCAATCGTGTTGCCCTCTGCGAGAAGACGTATGCCCTCATCGGAGGCCTTCAAGAGGTGGTCTGCGGAGTGTGCGCCGCAGCGCACCGCCATCTCGGAGCCGCCGAAGTTTTCTGCAATCTCATCCGCATGGACTTTCAGGCGGAAACCGAGTTTTTTTGCCTCCTGCAGGTACCAGGTAGAGTCCTCGATGTTAAAGACGCCGGTCTCGGTGAAGATATCGGCAAATTCCGCAAGGTCTTCTTTTTTTACCTCCGGCATGACTTCGGTCAGCATGTACCGGAGAAACGCGCGCTCCTTGCCCTTCCATTCGGGGAGTACACTGTGGGGGCCTAAAAAGGTGCGCACCACATCGACTGGGTGGCTCTCGTCGAGTATCTTCATTGCGCGGAGCATGCGGAGTTCGGTGTCCTTATCCATGCCGTAACCGCTCTTGCCCTCGACCGTGGTCACACCGAAGCGGAGCATGGTGTCAAGCCGCTCTTTGCCGACTGCCACGAAATCCTTGACCGAGGCAGCGCGGGTCGGGGTCACGGTCGCATTGATACCGCCGCCCTTTTCCATGATCGAGAGATAGCTCTCACCCTGCAGGCGCCAGCCGAATTCATCGGCGCGATAGCCGCCGAAGAGAAAGTGAGTGTGGGAATCCACGAAGCCCGGCAGAACTGCCTGTCCGCCCGCATCGATGAGCTCCGCCGCCTGGAAATCCACTTTCTTGTCGAGGTCCTCGGTGCTGCCGACCAGGGCAATGTGTCCGTCCTCAATCAGAACGGCACCGTTTTTGATGATGCCGACCTCTTTCATTTCGCTGCCGTGCTTTGCCTTGTCGCCGCTGCAGGTCACGAGCTCTGCTGCGCGGCGGATGTAAGTTCGCTTCATATGCGTTGTCCTCCTCAGAGAGTTAATGTGCTGTCAAATAAAAACCGCGGCGCAGGGGAACTGCGCCGCAGTGAAAACTCAGTGCTTTTCGGTTGCGCGCCGGAATGCCTGCTCGACAAGGCTGTCGCTCGCAATATAGGGCATGGTGATGTGGTCGCTGTCCTTGAACTTTTCGTTGTAGGCCGCAACCGTCTCGATGGAGTGCTCGTTCCGCGCCCAGTTTCTGCGGGAGACACCGACCATGGTATCCCACGGAATCGACTCGCGGATAATCTGATCTGTGAGCTCGCTGCCGTCGAGAACCAGGCCGAAGCCGCCGTTGATGGCCTTGCCGATGCCAACGCCGCCGCCGTTATGGAGTGCAATCAGGCTCATGCCGCGCGCCGCATTGCCGGCGAAGCAGTGGGTTGCCATGTCAGCCGTGAACTGTGAGCCGTCGTAGATGTTGGAAGTCTCGCGGTAGGGAGAATCCGTTCCGCCGGTGTCGTGGTGGTCGCGGCCCAGCATGACCGGTCCGATTTCCCCGTTCCGCACCATCTCGTTGAAGCGGAGCGCAATGTCTCTTCTGCCGAGCGCGTCCTGGTAGAGAATGCGGCACTGGGTGCCGACGACCAGCTTGTTCTTGTCCGCGTCGCGAATCCAGACCCAGTTGTCTCTGTCCTGGAAGCGGCGGTTCGGATCTATGATTTCCATGGCTGCGTGGTCGGTCTTTAAGAGATCCTCGTGCTTACCGGAGAGGCAGCACCAGCGGAACGGACCGTAGCCGTAGTCAAAGAGCATCGGACCCATGATATCCTCGACATAGGACGGGAAGATGAAGCCCTCGGTCGTGTCGCGCTTGTTCTTTGCGATTTCCGGGTTGCCCGCGTCGAAGATGGCCTTCATGAAGGAGTTGCCGTAGTCAAAGAAGTAGGAGCCGCGCTCCACGAGCTTCTGAATCAGGTGGAAGTGCTTTGTCAGGGTCTCATCGACCAGCTTGATAAACTGTTCTCTGTCCTCGGCGAGAAGACGCGTTCTCTCCTCAAAGCTGATGCCCTGCGGGCAGTAGCCGCCGTCGTAGGGGACGTGGCAGGAGGTCTGGTCGGAGAGAAGTTCGATCTTCTCGTTGTGATCGACCGCGTACTGCAGGAGATCCACGATGTTGCCGTGGAAGGCAATCGACATGGGCTCCTTCTTCTCGAGGGACTCGTGTGCGAAGCGGAACGCTTCCTCGGGGGTCTCCGCGACTTTGGAGACCCAGCCCTGGCTGTGTCTGGTCTCGATGCGGGAGTAGTCGACTTCCGCGACAATGCCGACGCCGCCCGCAATCTCGACTGCCTTCGGCTGAGCGCCGCTCATGCCGCCAAGACCGCTGGTCACGAAAAGGTGGCCTGCGAGATCGCCATCCGCCGGTACGCCGAGATACTTACGGCCGGCATTCAGAATCGTATTGAAGGTGCCGTGGACAATGCCCTGCGGGCCGATGTACATCCAGCCGCCTGCGGTCATCTGACCGTAGCTCGAGCAGCCCATCGCGGTGATGCGGGTCCAGTCCTTTAAGTTATCCGCCTCGCCGACCAGCAGACCGTTTGTGATGATGACGCGCGGCGCCTGCTTGTGGGAGTGGAAGAGACCCAGCGGGTGGCCGGACATCACGACTAAGGTCTGCTCGTCGGTCAGCGCCTCCAGGTACTTCTTTAAGAGCTGATACTGCATCCAGTTCTGGCATACCGAGCCGGTCTCGCCGTAGGTCACGAGCTCGTAGGGATAGAGCGCGATCTCGGGGCTTAAGTTATTGTCAATCATGACCTGGAACGCCTTGCCCTGCAGGCAGTTGCCGCGGTATTCATCGATCGGCTTGCCGTGCAACGGCTCCTTCGGCATGAAGCGGTAGCCGTAAATGCGGCCGTGGGTCAAAAGCTCTTCCATAAATTCGTCCGCGAGCGCCTCGTGGAGCTCTTCCGGAACATAGCGGAGCGCGTTTTTCAGCGCTAGCTTTTTCTCGTGATCGGAGAGCTCGAGGTCTCGCCGCGGTGCGCGGCGAAGCTTCGGGTCGAATTTCGGATATTCGGGGAGCACAGCGTCAAGCTTGATGGTCATGCAAGCGCCGATTTCCTGGTTGGTCATGGGGCACCTTCCTTTCTGCAGATCGTGCAAACACAGTCAGAACTATTTCATGATTGAGACCCAGTATAAACGGGTAGAGTCGAAAAAACGTCTAATTTCGGAGGAATAAAAGGATTAAATTTGACGGTTATGCTGGACTTTGCTGTCGGCTCGCTCCTATAATAAGGGCAGAATGAAAGAGGAGGCAGGGAAGTTGGAGACAATCGAGATTCGGTTTCTGGGCAATCCGGAGATTCGGAGAAACGGAACCCGCGTGAGTTTTCCGTACCGCAAGGCAGAGGCCTTTTTCTATTACCTTGCCTACCGGCAGCGCGCAAGCCGCGAGGAGCTGATTCATCTGCTCTGGGGCGACGAAGAGGAGAGCACCGGCAGAAAAAAACTCAGGGACGCGGTCTATCAGGTGCGGCGTCAGCTCGGCAGCGAGGTGCTGACGAGTCAGGGAAACGCGGAACTCGCCCTCTCCGCAGAGGTGCGGCTCTCGACCGACTTATCGCGCTGCGACGCACCGTTTCTCGAGCATTTTTTTGTGAAGAACTGCTACGAGTTCGAGGAATGGGCCGAGGGTGTCCGCAGTGAGCGGCAGCGGCAGGACAGCGCAGTCGCCAGACAGCAGTATGAGGTGGCCTATCAAGAGGAGGATGTCGCGGGGATGCAGCGCGCGGCAAAAGTGCTGCTCGCGGAAGACCCGTTTAACGAGGCTTTATATCTGGAACTCATGCAGCGCTATGCGACCTGCGGGCAGCATCACATGGCGCTCCGCCTGTATCGCGACATGGAAAAACTGTTCCGCGAGGAGCTCGAGACAGCCCCCTCCCACGAGGCGACACAGCTGTTTCAGCAGATTTTTACCATGAAAGAGCAACTTCCGCCGGTCGAGGAGAAGAGCAGCGGTCCGGGCCACATCGGCCGCGAAAAAGAACTGCTCGAAATCAGCGGTTTTTTGCAGGCGGGCGGCACAAAGAGTATCGCCCTGATTGAGGGCGAAGAGGGATGCGGCAAGACCGGTTTTCTCGATGCCTGCCGGAAGCTCGCGGCGGGGAACGGGATGCTTGCGCTCCACGCAATCTGTTACCGCCAGGGCGCCGAGTTTTTCCTGAGTCCGTTCGGCGATATCTTTGAAGAGCTGCGTCAGCTCGCCGCGGAGGGGAAGCTCGGCGATATTTCGGAGGAGGAGACTGCTTTGACGATTGCCGAACTTGCGGGCGGCGTGGAGGAGGGCAGCGGCTATCTCCGCTACCAGGCGGTGGAGCAGCGGCTCCTGGGTCTCTTGCAGTCTCTGTGCCGGAAAAAGCGCGTGCTCATCACCATCGATGAAATTCAGTGGATGGATGAGGTGAGTTACCGTCTGCTCCTAAAGTTGTTGCAGAGTCTCGACGCCGCACAGCTTCGGCTGATCTGCACTTACCAGGGGCAGGAGGAGGCAAAAGTTGTGCGGCAGCTGGAGCGCCCGGTTCGCGAGGATCGCGTCCGGTTTCTCGCGCTGAAGCCGTTTTCGCGGGCGGAGTCTGACCGCATTGTGCTCCGCGTGTTTCCGGAATTCCGGGAGACGCCTGAGCGCCTCGCCGCGCTTTATGAGATGACTGAGGGCAATGCCTTCTTTTTACAGGAGATGATTGCGCTGATTCGGGAAAAGGGCTTTGTGCTCCGGAAGACCCCCAAGATTGACCGTCTGATTGCGGCCAGACTCTCCGGTCTCACGGGCGCCGAGCGAGAGGTACTCTCCTGCATGGCAATCTTTCCGGAAAAAATCAATATGGAAGAACTCGAGTACCTCCTGCCGCATATGAATCGTCTGGAACTACTCGGGCATCTCGAGAGTCTCGAGGGCAACCGGCTGATTCAGGAGCTCACGGTCGGATTTGAGGTCTGCTACAAGTTTGTGCACCGTGTCTTCCAGGAATATCTCTATGAACAGCAGAGCGCGGGGCGCACGCGGCTTTATCACCGCATGCTCGCCGAGTACTATGAGCGTACACAAGGCGGGCGCTACGCAGCACTGCCTGTCATTGCGCACCACTGGATGCGTGCCCTCTGCCCGGTCAAGGCCTACGGCTACCAGATTCGCTATTTGCAGGAGTTCTATACGATACTGAACGAGAACTTTCCGATTGTGCACTCGGAGATCACCGATCTCGACGGGCAGTTCGGCGCGCTCGCGGAGGCGGAGAAGATGCTGGAGCTCGCCAAGAACGTGATACGCCTCGAGGACAATTCGCCCGAAGTGAGCCGCATGAAAATGCAGATGTTATATATTCTCGGGCGGCACGACATCGCGGCCGGACACTACGACAGCGGTATCGCGGCGATCGAACAGTGCATGATGGCGGCGCGGCGCTACGCGGACCTCGATATGCTCTTTTCCTGTTATCTGCAGCATATTTTTCACGGCATTCAGACTTTAAACCTCGAAAAAGCGGAGCGCTATACAGCGCTCGGATTAGAAGAGTCGGCGGAAGGTCACGCCGAGATGCACGCGGCGTTTCGGCGTCTTTGCGGCTGGTGCCTGTTAAGACGGGGGCAGTTTGAAGCGGCGAATGCAGCGCTTCGGGAAGCGCGCAGTGCGTTTGAGGCGCTCGAAGCGGAACAGGCGGAGAAGTCTCCGAAGTACCGCGCGAGCATTGCGGCCTGCATTGCCTACTGCGGAGACATTGAGCGGTTGCAGGGCAAGCTCGAAGCGGCGCTCGCCGCCTACCGGGACGCCGCGACCATCGGCAGTGTCTCCGGAGAGACAAACGGGATGGCGCAGATTTATTCCGGCATCGGGCAGCTGCTCTATCTGCTCGGGCGGGATGCCGAGAGCGGCGAATACCTGACCCGGGCTGCCGGCATCCTCACGGCGAGCAACTATCGCTGGGGGCTCGAGCGAACCGAGTGCTACCTCGCGCTGCTGGCAATCCGACAGAGACAGACTGCGGCAGCGGCGGAACATCTCAAAAAGGCCCGCTACATAGCGGAGCGAATCCGGAATCCGGAGACGGAAGAATTGCTTCGGGAAGCAGAGGTCGCGCTTGCGCGCGCAGAGGGGCGGTAGTCCCGCCCTTTTTGCATGTAATTGAGAGGGGCAGTCGGCTGCGCTGTCCTATTTTGCGGACTCGGATTGATGCAGTGTCACTTTGCGGCGGACAGAGCGGAGCGGCAATTCCTAAATTTTTCCACAAATATTTCTCTAAAAAAACATAAATAGACGCTTTTTTGACGGGACTTCTGTAGACTGTACTTGAAAAAATTGCTGAAAGCACACAGCTTTGCAGACAGGAGGACATAGAGAGATGGAGAAGATTCTGATTACCGGACAAGATCTGACCGTGGAGCAGATTGTTGCGGTCTGCCGGGAACACGCGGTCGTGGAGCTCTCGCCGGAGAGCAGAGAGGCAGTTCTGGCTTCCCGGAAAATTGTCGATGATCTGGTCGCCGAGAAAAAGGTGGTCTACGGCATTACGACGGGCTTCGGCAAGTTCAGCGATGTCGTCATCAGCACGGACGAGTGCAAGGAACTGCAGAAGAACCTGATTATCACGCATGCGGTCGGCGCGGGCGATCCCTTCCCGGAGGATGTGGCGCGCGGCATGCTGCTGCTCCGCATCAACAATCTCTCGAAGGGGTACTCCGGCATTCGCCTCGAGACGCTTGAGACCATGATTGCGATGCTCAACAAGGGCGTGACACCGTTCATTCCCGAGAAGGGTTCGCTCGGCGCATCCGGTGATTTGGCGCCGCTTTCGCACATGGTTCTCGTGATGCTGGGACTCGGCAAGGCTTACTACGAGGGCGAGTTGCTCTCCGGCGCAGAGGCGATGAAGAGAGCCGGCATTCCGGTTGTTGAACTCTCGGCAAAGGAAGGGCTTGCGCTGAACAACGGCACCCAGGCGATGACTTCGGTCGGCGCTCTCGCACTTCACGATGCGACACAGCTCTTAAAGATTGCCGACATTGCGGATGCGCTCTGCTTTGAGGCGCAGAACGGTGTCATGGATGCACTCGAGGACAGAGTCCATGCGATTCGCCCGCACGAGGGCCAGGGCAAGACCGCAAAGAACCTGCGCCGTCTGCTCGCAGACTCGAAGAATACGACCCGTCAGGGTGAGATTCGCGTGCAGGACGCTTACTCGCTCCGCTGCAGCCCGCAGATTCACGGTGCTTCGAAGGACGCGGTGAAGTATGTGCAGGGCAGAGTGGACATTGAGATTAACTCGGTCACGGATAACCCGCTCATTTTCAAAGAGGACAGAGCCGGTATTTCCGGCGGTAACTTCCACGGCCAGCCGATGGCACTGCCGTTTGACTTCTTAAAGATTGCGGAGGCAGAGCTTGCAAATGTCTCGGAGCGCCGCATCGAGAGACTGGTGAACCCTGCGTACTCGGCACTGCCGGCTTTTCTGACCCCGCACGGCGGCGTCTGCTCCGGTTTCATGATTGTGCAGTATTCGGCGGCGGCTCTGGTCTCGGAGAACAAGGTTCTCGCACATCCGGCGAGCGTGGACAGCATCCCGAGCTCGGCCGGTCAGGAGGACCATGTCAGCATGGGCACCATTGCGGCGCGCCAGGCAGCGGAAATCGGCAAGAATGTGCGCAGAGTCCTCGCGATGGAACTCATGGTTGCCTGCCAGGGCATTGATATGCGCGGCAACAAGGGACTGGGACGCGGCACGCAGGCGGCGTATGACCTCGTGCGGAAGGGGTGCGCATACCTCGACGATGACAGAGAGCTCTACGAGGATATCAACTACTGCGAGCGGATTCTCACGGACGGCTCCCTGATTCGGGCGGTTGAGGCGGCCATCGGCGGAGAACTGGAAGTCTGACAAAAGAGCGCTCTGAGGCGCAATCAAACAGAAAAGAGGAGAGTATGGAAGAGACAAAGACAGGCAGCAAGAAAGTAAGACTGCCGAATTTCATTGAGGCGCTTATTCCCATCGTCGTCATGATGGGACTCATGTTACTCGGGTATGTCGGAAAGACGGGCTATACGGATGCGCATATGCCCCTGGTCGTATCGATTTGCGTCGCCTGCATCATCGGCGGCCTCTGCGGCCACAGCTTCTCGGATATGCTTGCAGGTATGCTGGATCGTCTGAATGCGACGATGGAAGCAATTTTGATTCTCTGCACCGTCGGTATTCTGGTTGCATCCTTCATCATGTCGGGAACCATCCCGGCTGTCATCTATTACGGGTTGGATCTTCTGACCCCGCGGCTTTTCCTGCCGGTCGGCTGCATCATGTGCGCGATTGTAGGTCTTGCCTGCGGTTCTTCCTGGACCGCAACGGCGACCATCGGTATTGCCTTCCTCGGCATCGGTGCGGGGCTCGGCATCAACCCCGCAATCACCGCCGGTATGATTATCTCCGGCGCATACCTCGGCGATAAGTTCTCGCCGCTCTCGGATACCACCAACCTCGCGGCGGCGGTTGCCGGCACGGGACTCTTCGATCACGTGACGGCAATGGTTTCCACGACGGCGCCGACTTTTGTGATTGCCCTGATTCTCTATACAATACTCGGCATCAACATCAACACCGCGGGCTACGACCCGGAGGTTGCAGCAGGTCTGCAGACTGCGCTCGCTTCGAAGTTCAACATCAACCCGCTGTTGCTGATTCCGATTATCGTGGTCATCGCAGCCTGCGTGATGAAGCTCCCGGGTCTGGTCGGTATTGCCGTCTCGGTCTTCTGCGGCGTGCTCTTTGCGGCGATTTTCCAGGGTATGACCGGCATCGGCACTATCTTCAACACGCTGCACTACGGCATCACGGTTGAGACCGGAAACGAAATCGCGGACAAGCTCTTAAACCGCGGCGGTATGGATCACCAGATGTGGACCATCAACCTGATACTCCTTGCAGTCGCCTACGGCGGTGCGCTGGAGCGTTGCGGTTGCGTCGACGCGCTGTTTGGCGGCCTCAAGAATAAACTGCACTCGGTCGGTCAGCTGGTGCTTGCAACCCTGCTCACCTCGCTCTTCTGCGATGCGACCATGTGCGACCAGTTCCTCGGCATCGGTGTTCCGGCACCGCTCTACAGTGACAAGTACGATGAGATGGGACTTGCGCGCAACATGCTCTCGAGAACCCTCGAGGACTGCGGCACCCTCTGGGCGGTTATGTTCCCGTGGACGGGCTGCGGCGCATATCAGATGGGCGTGCTCGGTGTACACCCCTTCGCATACTTCCCGTTCGCTTTCGTGAACCTGCTGAACCCGATTTATGCGGCAATCACGGCCTTCCTGGGACGCAATGTCTTCTGGGCAGACGGCGCGTATACCAATATCTTCGGCAAGACCACGATGCATAAGCCGGCGGCCGCACCCGAAGAGGCGCATGAGGTAGCCCTTAAGAATCTTGAGAGACTGCGCGCGGAGGGCAAGGCGCCGAAGGTTAGCAAGTAAGGTGCCCCTGCTCCGCAGAAAGACGGAGCGATAAGACAAATCAAGACAGAAAGGAAAACACATGCTTCCATGGGAGAATGAGGGGGGCGTCGTCTATACGGCGCGGGAGTTGCGGCCCCGAAAACGCTGGGTCACTTACGGAGGCTACTGCCTCGCGGTGCTCTTACTCGCGGCGGGCCTCCTGACCCGCTACCGCATCGCCCTGCTCTTCGGCGCCCTTTACCTCTTGGCGCTCCTCATGGACAAGCAGGTGGTTGTGAGCGAAAAGGGAATCGAGCAGTTCTATCAGATGCGTATCACGACGCACTACGAGTGCTATCCCTGGAATGAGATCGATACCGTGGTTCTCGAGGACAGGGGGCATCCCACACTTGCAGCCTTATATTTCCGGCGGGGCGACAAGACAAAGCGGCTCTTTTTTGACAAGGAGGACGCGGAGAAAATCCTCTTGCTCGCCCGCAAACAGAATTCCGCAATGCGCATAGAGCGCGTGGAGAAAAAGTAAAGAGGAAAGAGCGCCCGGCGTGCCGGGCGCTCTTTCCTTCCGCCTTGCGAAAGACTACAATGCGTAGTATAGAAACAAGTTAAAGCAAGCAGAGGCGGGGCGTATGACGGACAAACCGGTTTTAGACATCTTTTCAGTCGAACGGAGGAGAAAAGCGATGAAGGTGAGAAAGAGAACCGCAAAGGATTACCGCGTGAGCCGCTGGAGCGGCGGGGAGACCAGAGAGTTTTTGCTCTTTCCGGAGGGCGCAAGCTATGCCGGACGGGATTTTCTCTGGCGCGTGAGTTCGGCGACCGTGGAGCTTCCCGAGAGTGATTTTACGCCGCTGCCGGATTACCGGAGGTTTCTCACGCCGCTCAGCGGCGCACTTCGCCTCTCGCAAAACGGCGGCGCCTTCCGGGCGCTCGGCGCGCTCGAGGTGCTCGAGTTCGACGGCGGGGCCGAGACCAAGTCCCGCGGCGAGGTGACGGACTTTAATTTGATGCTCCGGAAGGGCGCGGCGACCGGCGGTATGACAACGGCCGTGCTGGGGGCGGGAGAGAGCTGCCGACTCGCCGACCTGTTCCCGGCAGAAGCGGCAAAGAGCGAGGCCCTTCTGCTATACTGCTATGCGGGAGCGGCAGCGCTCCGGAGCGCGGAAAAGGAGTGGGTCGCAGAGGTCGGCGCCTATTTGCTGCTCTCGCCGGAAGAGGGAGAAACTGCGGGACTTCCGCTCGCCGATATGGAACTGTTGGCGGTCGCGGAACATACGATTCTTGCCTTTGCGTGGATGCGGAGGCTCTGAGAGGAAGAGATGATGAAAGAAATTTTTGAGAGAAGAAGTGTGAGAAAGTTTGCGGCGCGGGAGGTGGAAGCGGAAAAGTTGGAGGCAGTGCTCCGCGCCGGTATGGCAGCGCCCTCGGCGGGAAACCAGCGCCCCTGGGAGTTCTATATCGTGAGAGACCGTGAGAAGCTCGAGGCCCTGTCGCAAATCAGCCGCTATGCGGGACCGGTCGCCGCAGCCCCGCTCGCGATTGTCGCGGTCTGCGACCCGGCGGGCAAGCGTTTTGCCGAGGTTGCACCGACCGACATGGCAATCTGCACCGAACACCTCTGGCTCGGCGCCGTCTCTGAGGGGCTCGGGGCTGTCTGGATCGGTGTGTATCCCTTTGAAGATCGCGTGAAACTGGCGAATCAGATTCTGGGAATTCCGGCGGGACAGTTTGTGTTCTCCGTTTTGCCGCTTGGCTATCCCGCGGAGGAAAAAGCGCCGGAGGATCGCTTTGATCCCGCGCGCATCCATGAGGTGTAAGCAAAAATGTATGAAACAATAAGATTTAAAACGACTAACCGTTATGAAATACATAAGTATAAAATCTAAAGGATTTCTAAACAAATATTGAAAAACAGAGGGAACTGTACTAATCTGTCAAATGTTTATCAATCCCAAAGTCTCGGGATTGCAAGTGTCTGGAAAGGGAGGAACAGTTATGGCAACATTTATGATTGGCCTCGCGATTCTGATCTGTGGCGGATTTTTGTACGGCTCTCTCTGTGAGCGCGTCTTCGGCCCGGACAACCGTGAGACCCCTGCGTATGCGAAGCAGGACGGCGTGGACTATGTCCCGATGCCGACCTGGAAGAATGCGTTAATTAACCTTTTGAACATTGCGGGAACCGGCCCCATCCTCGGGCCGATTCAGGGTATTTTGTTCGGACCGATTGCGCTGCTTACGATTCCGATCGGCAATGTGATCGGCGGTGCGATGCACGACTACTTCGCGGGCATGATCTGCACGAGAGACGGCGGCATCCAGATGCCGGACATGGTCAAGAAGTACACGAACAAGGGCGTCTTCTGGGTCTATGACATCTTTGTCTGCGTTCTCTTGCTTCTGGTTGGCGCGGTCTTCATTTATACGCCCGGCGATATTGCGGCGACGCAGGTCTTCGGTTTCTCGGGCGGCGCAACCGATCCGACAACCTGGATCATCTACGGCGCGATTTTTGTCTACTACTACATCGCAACGGTGTTCCCGATCGATAAGATCATCGGCCGCGTCTATCCGATTTTCGGTGCGGTTCTCGTGTTCTCGGCAGTCGGTGTCTTCATCGCGATGGTTGTCTTCCGCTATCCGCTTGTGAACATCTGGGACAGCTGGAACACCGGTGCGTTCGCATACGGTGACTACTTCTTCGGCGTCGGCGATATGAAGTCCTTCGGTCACTTTATGCCGATCTTCTTCGTGACGGTGGCCTGCGGTATTCTCTCGGGCTTCCACTCGACGCAGACCGCACTGATTGCGCGCACCATAAAGAGCGAGCACGAGGGCAAGATGACCTTCTACAATATGATGATTGTCGAGGGCTTTATCGCAATGGTCTGGGCAGCGGGTACGATGGCGCTGATTCAGATGGGTGCCGCAAAGGGCGGCCTCACGATGCAGTTTGACAACGGCGTGCTGAAGTACTTCCAGCAGGCGGCGGACGGTAGCATGAAGGCAATTTCCGCGACCTCGGTGGTCGGTGTGCTCTGTCGAAAGGCACTCGGCCCGGTCGGCGGTGCGATTGCTCTGATCGGTGTCATTGTGCTCCCGGTTACCTCCGGTGACACGGCACTTCGCGCACTGCGCCTCACGATTGCGGATACCTTCCACATCAAACAGGATAACAACGCGCGCCGTCTGGCGCTTGCAACGCCGATTTTTGTGCTGGTCTTCGGCATTCTGATCTGGTCGAAGTTTGACGCAAACGGCTTTAACCAGCTTTGGAGATACTTCGCTTGGTCGAATCAGGCGATGGCACTCTTTGCACTCGCAGCAGCTGCGATTTACCTCCTGATTGAGAAGAAGGGCGCCTATGTCTGGATGCCGTTGATTCCGGGTATCTTCTATACGATCGTCTGCGGCAGCTACATTCTGAACGCAAAGATCGGTTTCCACCTTCCGTGGAATGCGGCTTACATCGGCGGCGTTCTGCTCGCGGTGCTCTACACCGTCGCAGTTTTTGTGCGAGGCAAGAGACCCGCAAACACCCTTTGACAGTAGAAAGAGGTCCGGCATTGACCGGGCCTCTTTTTTTCAGATTTTGAGACGAAGAGAGGAAAAGAGATGAGAGAAGAAAGTCTGGATTTTTTGCGCGCCGAGGGGGTTTCGGCGCAGTTGCTGGATGAGGTGCTCGCGTTTCGCAAGTACTATAAGCTGGATGAGGCCGAAGCGGCGCGTGTGCCGGTGCCGCTCTATCCCTACTACGGCCGGGAGGTCTGGGAGGAGGCGCTGAGCGCTCTGCTCGCGGGAGAGCATCTGCTCCTTACGGGCGGCAAGGCGAGCGGCAAGAATGTGCTCGCGGAGGGACTGGCGGCTGCTTTCGGGCGCCCGCTCTGGGACATTTCCCTCTATGTGAACGCGGATGCCGCGAGCTTAATCGGGACGGACACTTTTCGGGACGGTGAGGTGCAGCTTCGGAAGGGACCGGTGCTTCGCGCGGCCGAGTGCGGCGGTTTCGGTGTGCTCGATGAAATCAATATGGCGAAGAATGAGAGTCTCGCGGTGTTGCACGCGGCTCTCGACTTTCGTCGCGTCATCGATATCCCCGGCTATGACCGCGTGCAGCTTCACGAGGCGACCCGCTTCATCGGCACGATGAATTACGGCTACGCGGGTACGCGAGAATTAAACGAGGCACTTGCCTCCCGTTTCCTCGTGATTCAGATGCCGGTGATTCCGGAGGCCGATGTGCAGCGCCTATTGCTTGGCAAATATCCGACGCTCCGCCCCGAATATGCGGCGCAGTTTGCGGCACTCTTTGACGAAATCCGAAAGAAGAGCGAGAGCGGCGAGATCAGCAGTCGCGCGCTGGATCTCCGCGGTATGATTGCCGCCATCGGCATGATGGCGCGCGGGCTTTCGCCGGTGAGAGCGCTGCGCCTCGGCGTCGTGAACAAATGTTTTGACGGCTACGAGCAGACCCTGGTCAGCGATCTCGTCGCAGCGCGGCTGCCGGAGAGCCTCGAAGCGGGCCGTATTTTCGCATGAAACTGAACGAATTCGAGAAGCGGCGCGCCGCAAATCTGATCTGGAATGCCGCGGGCAATTACGGCATATCCCCGGGCTTCCGGATGTATGACGCGAAGGGGAGAGCGGATCTCTACTGGAACAGCATCATCGGCGCCGCGCACCGCTACTATGACTGGGACAGGCTGATGGAATTTTATCAGAGCTTTCATGAGACCGTAGACCAGGGCGTCTATGAGAGCTTGTTCTGGCTCGCGCTCGAGAACAGCACCTTTGAGAAGATGCGCGCGGAGCGCCCGGCTGCGGCGGTGCTCCGCGAACACTATGCGAGGGAACAGTTGAAAAATTTCATGCCGAGCATCGCGGAGAGCCGCGAGGGCTGGATTCTGGAGGGACATTACCGGACGGCGCTCGGCGAGGATTCGGGACTGCCGGACCTCGTGGACCGGAAGCTGCTAAAGGCCTTGGAGCTGCCGGGAGATCTCGACACGGAGGCGTGGATACAGGAAGTCGGCAAGACCCTCGCCCACTATTTTACGTATTTGCCGGGCGCACCGGCATCCGCGCAGAAGCACAGGCGCTTTGCGCTGCCGAAGTTTGTCTTCCGGAAGCGGCGCACGGCGGAGGAGGCCGAACCGCTGCAGCCGAATGTGCGGCGACTCGCGATGGGATTCGGCGAGGCGCTGCCGAAAGAGGGCAGTGAGACGGGCATAAAAAACTTCGGCGAGCGTTATCAGGAGAAGACCGAGGCGCAGCTTTGGCAGTATATTCACGACTACTTCGGCGCGCCGCTCTACGAAAAAGCAAAGGAGCGGGAACTTACGGCCGAATTTTGTACGGGTGCCCACGCGGGGAGCCGCCTCTATCTGACTGACGGGCGACTGCCGAAAGAAGAGCGCGACAAACTGAAGGGTTTTCCGAAGCGCATGCGCCGCGAAATGGAACTGCGCTATGAAAAGACGAAGCGCGCGCACGAGGGCGACCTCGCGCGGGACCATGTGGCGGTCACAGAACTCAGAGAACATCTTAAAAATGCGCTGCAGCAGCTCCGCGACCCCGTGGACATTCCGAGCAAAGCCGGGCAGCTGATCCCGGGGCGTCTGTACCGTGCACTCTGCCTGAACGACAACCGGATTTTTGCGAAGCGGCTGCCGGGTGACGAGAGCCAGGTGAGTGTGGACATACTCCTCGATGCGAGCACTTCGCAGGAACAGAGGACAGAACTGGTCGCGCGGCAGGCTTACATTCTGGCCGAGAGCCTGAGCGCCCTGAAGGTACCGCTTCGCGTCTGGGGCTATCTCTCGATGAGCGGCTACACGGTGCTGACCCGGTATCTCGACTACGGCGAGCGGGGCAAAAATCAGGAGATTTTTCGCTACTTCACGGCGGGCGCGAACCGGGACGGTCTCGCCTATCGCGCGGTCTGCGGTCTTATGGAAGAGTATCCCGCCGAGCGGAAGATTCTGATTGTCTTAAGCGATGTGAAGCCGAATGATATGGTGAAGATACGCTACGAAGGGCAGGATCAAGCTTATAGCGGCAAGGCTGCCGTCGAGAATTGCGCCGAAGAGCTCAGACAGGCGCGGGGGAAGGGCATCACGCCGCTCTGCGTCTACACCGGAGATGAGGCGGGGATAGCGGATGTACAGCGGATTTTCGGGCAGAACTTCGTGAAGATCAATTCGCTGAACCGCTTTGCGGCGGCTGCTGGGAAACTTCTGGAAGGGGCGCTCTCGAATCCTGCTTAGCAGCGAGGCGGAGTTTTCGCCGGATCTGGTTCAGGCGCCGCTCGAGATAGCCGCGGTTCATGTACTCGGCGAGCACATACTGGTCGAGTGCCGGGACGGTGCAGGCGTAGAAGCCGAGATGCTCGCGGTAACTTTCGAGGAGGCGTTTCGGGAGCACCATATAGGCGATGCGCATCGAGGGCGCGAGCGTTTTGGTAAAGGTATTGAGGTAAATCACAGAGTCGTTGGAGTCCATCGCATAGATGGTCTCCAGCGGCTTTTTTTGGAGCGAAAACTCGGAGGCATAGTCATCCTCCACGAGAAAAGCAGTTCTCTCTTTGGCCCAGCGGAGGTATTCCCAGCGCTTCGCGGCGTTTGCGGTCACGCCGCTCGGAAAGCTCTGATAGGGTGTCACATGAAGGAGAGCGGCACGGGAGGAAGCGAGTCCCTCGGCGCTCACCCCGTAGGCGTCGAGCGGCAGGAGTTCGTAGGGGCGGGCGTAGGCGCTGTAGACGAGGCGTATCTTCTCATAGGACTGCGCCTCGATGCCGTAGAGTGCCGCGCGGGGCAGGAGCTGCGCGACCAGTCCGTAGAGGTACTCGGTGCCGGAGCCGATTACAATCTGCGCGGGATCCGCCTGCATGCCGCGGTAGCGGAGCAGATAGGCGCTGATTGCCGCGCGGAAACGAAGTACGCCTTGGTTTTCGGGGCGGGCGAGGAGCTCATTCGGGAAGCGGAGCAGCACATCGCGGACAATGTGGGAGAAGGGCGTAAAGGGGAAGTCGGCCGCGAGTTCGCCGAGGGAGGCGTGCGGTGCGGTGCTTTCGGCTTCGGAAGTCGCGGGGGCGGAAGTTGTGTTTGCGTCCGCGGCGGGGCCTTCGGGCGCAGGCATCGGTTCCGCGGTGAGAGCGGGTTGCAAGTCCGCCGTCGCAGCCGGATTTGCACTGCCGCTTTCCGGAATCGTGAGTGCGGAGACAAAAAAGCCGCTCCGCGCCTTGACCTCGAGATAGCCCTCGTCGAGCAGGGCCGCGTAGGCGCTGCCGACGGTCGAGAGACTTAGGCCGAGGTGCTCCGCGAGCGCGCGCTTGGAAGGCAGGCGCTCGCCGGGAAGCAGTTTCTTTGCGAGAATGTCGCGCCGTATGGCGTGGTAGAGAAAGCGGTACTTGCGCTGCTTTCCGCGCGCGTCCATGAAGTAAGTGAGCATGAGAGCCTCCGTTCAAGCTGCTGTGATTTTGCTGACTGGTATGATTTTATCGCAAACTGATATCATTAAAAATATGAAAACTGAATCTTTTTTATATCCAGTTTTGCGCTACAATCGTACTCATCGAAACAAAGGGGGATGATGTCATGACAGGAAAACAGATAGCAACAGCGACAAACACAGATCAGAGACTTCATAAAATCGTATTGACGGGACTCATGGCGGCGCTCTGCTACGCGGCCTTTGCGTTTTTGAAAATTCCGATTCCGACGCCCGGCGGCGGTATGGTGGCCCTGCATGTCGGCAATGCCTTCTGCGTGCTCGCGGCGCTCTACCTGGGCGGCGTGTACGGCGGTCTTGCGGGCGCCATCGGCATGACGATTGCGGATTTAATGGATCCGAAGTATGTGACGTCCGCGCCGAAGACCTTTTTGCTCAAGTTCTTAATCGGTTTGATTGCGGGCTTCATCGCACATAAGCTCGGCCACATTACGGAAGATCACGACAGAAAATATCTCTTTTTCTGGACGCTCCTCGCTTCGGCGGTCGCGCTCGGCTTTAATGTGATTGCGGATCCGATTGTGGGCTATCTCTATAAGACCTATCTGCTCGGCATTCCGCAGGATGTGTCGAAGATTATGGCGACCTGGGCGGCCGGAGTGACTGCAATCAACTCAGTCGCGGGCACTGTGGTCGTGGTCATTGCCTATGCGGCGCTGCGTCCGGTTCTGAAGAAAGCAGGGCAGTTCTTCTACTTGGGGTAAAGATATGCGGCGCTTCGAAGCAAGGAAGCGGGGCGTAGAGACAGAGAGATATCTGACAGTGATTTAGGCTGCGGCAGGTTGCCGCAGCTTTTCTTGTTGTCAAAGTGGCAGAAACAGGCTATACAAGATAAAAACGGCGAGACAGTCAGGAGGGACGGAATGAAACGGGTGTATCTCTTTGATGTGGACGGGACGCTCTGGGACAGTGCGCGGGTGGTCACGGATTCCTGGAACGAGGTATTGAAAGAGAGACGGGGGAGAGGGACGCTCACGGTCGACGACATGCACAGCTTTATGGGACACACGATGGACGAGATTGCGGTGCGCATCTCGCCGGACGCAGACCCTGAGGAGCAGAGAGAAATGATGGACGCCTGCATGCGCCATGAGATTCACTATCTGGAGTCGCACAGCGGCTATTTTTATCCGGGGGTGCTGAAGACGCTCCGCGCCCTGCATGAGAGCGGCAAGGAACTCTACATTGTCTCAAACTGCCAGGAGGGCTATATTGAGTCCCTGCTCGCAGCGGGAAATTTAAGCAGCGGCGAGGACGGCGTGATTCGCGATTTCATTTGCTACGGCGAGACGAGACGCCCGAAGGGAGAAAATATAGAGCTGATTCTCGAGCGGAACGAACGCAGCCCGGAGGAGGCCGTGTACATCGGGGACACCGAGATGGATCAGGCCGCGGCTGCGGAGGCCGGCGTCGATTTTTACCATGTGCGTTACGGCTTCGGGCGGGTTCACGGGGCGCTCCGCGAGCTCGACTCCCTCGAAGAACTCTTAGAGGACTGAGGCAGAGCGGTAAACTGAGGCTTGTCAGAAGGGAGGCAGTCTGCTATGCTGAATAGGCATTTTGGGCTGTCGCCAAGCGGTAAGGCAAAGGACTTTGACTCCTTCACTCGACGGTTCGAATCCGGCCAGCCCAGGCACGCAGCGGGAGCGCAAGCTCCCGCTGTTTTTTTCGCAAGGTATTTATTTTCTTTTGCGCAGGCGGCTCTTATAATACTGCTGTCAGGCAACTGTGTTTTGAAATGAGGTAAGAGACATGTATCTGGAGAACATCAACAGCCCTACGGATGTGAAGAAGCTGAGCATAGAAGAGATGACTGTGCTCGCGGCCGAGATGCGCGAGGCGCTCATCGTTCGCGCGAGCCGGCACATGGGGCATGTGGGGCCGGATCTCGGCTTTATCGAGGCGACGATTGCGCTCCACGCGGTATTCTCCTCACCGGAAGATAAAATCATCTACGACATCTCCCACCAGACCTATCCGCACAAGATGCTGACCGGGCGGCGGGAGGCCTACACGGACCCCGCGCACTACGACGATGTCTCGGCCTACTCGAATCCGAAGGAGAGCCCGCACGACTTCTTTGAACTCGGGCATACCTCGGTCTCAATCGATCTCGCGCTCGGGATGGCAAAGGCTAGGGATTTGCTCGGCGGAACGGAAAAAGTAGTCGCGGTCATAGGCGACGGCTCACTTTCGGGCGGCGAGGCGCTCGAGGGGCTCAACACCGCGGGCGAATTCAGGGGGCAGTTTCTCATCCTGGTGAACGACAACCAGATGTCAATCGCCGAGAATCACGGCGGGCTCTATGCTTCGCTGAAGGCGCTCCGCGAGAGCAACGGGACTTCCGAGAATAACTTGTTCCGCGCGATGGGCCTTGACTACCGCTATGAGGCGGCGGGCAATGACATCGGCGCGCTGATTCGGGCACTGAATGCGGTGAAGGACTTGAATCATCCGGTTGTGCTCCACATCAATACCCTTAAGGGCAAGGGCTATGGTCCTGCGGAGACCCGGAAGGAGGAGTTCCACTGGCACTTCCCCTTCGACCGGGAGAGCGGCGAGACCCTGCCGGACTTCCGCTTTGAGGGCGAGAGCTATGAGGAGGCGACCGCAGACTTTCTCTTACAGGCAGCGGCGGAAGATCCCGCCGTGCTCGTTTTGACTTCCGGCGTGCCGGGCACCATCGATTTAACGCCCGAGCGCCGCGCTGCGCTCGGAAGGCAGTACCTCGATGTCGGCATTGCGGAGCAGACAGCGCTCGCCATCGCCTCGGGCGCGGCAAAGCGCGGGGCAAAGCCGGTCTACTTTACAGAGGCAACTTTCTTACAGCGCGCCTACGACCAGCTGGTTCACGATATTTGCATCCAGAAGAGCCCGGTCACGATATTGCTCGGCAGCGCCTCGCTCTTCGGTATGAGCGATGTGACGCACAGCGGCGTACTGGCACTCCCGATGCTTTGCAATATCCCGGAACTCATTGTGCTCGCGCCGACCTCGGTCGAAGAGTACTTGAGCATGCTCCGCTGGTCCCTGAAGCAGAGAGAAAATTCGGTCGCGATCCTGATTCCCTCCACCGAACTTTGCCACGCGACGGTACCAGTACGGGAGAATTTTTCGCTGCCCGCGCGCTATGAAATTGTGCAGCGAGGTAAGGAACTCGCGATTCTCTCTCCCGGCGATATGCGACTGCTCGGCGAAAAGACAGCCGCAGTGTTCGAAGAGAAGTACGGCATACGCCCGACTCTTATGAACCCGGGCGTGGTCTCGGATCTCGATGAAGCGCTGCTGGAAGCGCTCAGGGAGGAGCACCGCGCCGTGCTGGTGCTGGAAGACGGTCTGCTCTCCGGCGGCTTCGGGGCGAAAGTGGCGGGCTTCTACGGAGACAGCGAGATGAAGGTCTTGCTCCGCGGCCTTCCGAAGGCCTTTTATGACCGCTACCGCATCTCCGCGCTCTTAAAAGCGCAGGGCATGACGCCCGAACAGCTTGCGGAAGCTTGCGCGGCGGCAATCGAGGCGAAATAATCTTTGAGAGGAGGCCGGATGAAGCGCTATATCTCAGATTTACATTTTTTTCACGACAAGTTAAACCGCGAGATGGACTGCCGGGGCTTTGCCTCCCTCGAAGAAATGCACGCGCATATGATTGACGCCTGGAATCAAACGGTGTCGCCGAAAGATGAGGTGTTCATCCTCGGCGACTTCTCGGTGGGGAAGGCCGAGCAGACCAATGAAATTGTGCGGCAGCTGAAGGGTGAGCTCTATCTGATTCGAGGCAATCACGACTATTTTCTTAAAAAGAGCACCTTTGACCGCAGCCGCTTTCACTGGATTCAGGACTACGCGGAATTTCACGACGAGGGGAGAAAGGTGATACTCTCGCATTATCCGGTTTTTTGCTACAACGGGCAGAACCGGCTGACCGCAGAGGGGGAACCGCGGAGTGTCATGCTCTACGGCCATCTGCACGACACGTTCGACGAAGTGCTTGTGAACCGCTTCATCGCGGAGACGCAGGCGGCGAAGCGCCCACAGAGAGACAGAGAGACAGGGGAAATCCTCGAAAAGGACATCCCCTGTCTCATGATTAACTGTTTTTGTATGTTTTCGGAGTACCGTCCGCTCGGTCTTCTCGAGTGGATTGCGCTTGACCGGGCGCGGCGCCTCAGTGCACTGCAACGCGATAGCCGATAATCATGCCGTTTTGCTCGGCATAGAAGCAGTCAAGGCCGCCCGCCGGCCGCACCTCGACCGAAGCGGTCTGAAACGTCTCCCGAATGGCGCTTGCCAGCGCCTCGGCGACCGGCTGGTTCAGGCAGTGTACAATCACGACTTCCTGAACGGCGCGTCCTTTTTCTTTCAGGTCCTGTACGATTGCGTCCAGGACTTTTTTTGTGCCGCGAACCTTGCCCTTGATTTGTATGGTTCCCTCGGGGCTCGCGATGCCGATGCCCCAGAAGCCGAGCGTATTCGCAAGAAAACCGGTCAGGCGGCTCATGCGCCCGTTCCGAATCAGATTGTTAAACGAGGAGAGCGCATAGACAATGAAGGTGCGGTCTATGAGGGTCGGGATGCGGGAGATAATCTCCGCATAATCCAAGCCGTCCAGAATCATGCGCGCGGTCTCGCGGATTAAGAGCATAATCGAGGGACCGTCCGTCCGCGTGTTAAAGACGGTGATGCGTTTTCCCGGTTCCTCTTCCTCGACCATGAGGCGCGCGGTCTCGGCACTCTGAAAGCTGCCCGAGAGCTCGGAGGAAATGGTGAAGGCAATCACATCGCCGGGTTTCCGGAAGGCCTCGGCAAAGGCAGCCGGAGAGGGGCAGGAAGTGCGGGCGGTCTTACTCTTTTGCAGGTCCGCCATCATCTCCGGAATCGAAACAGTTCCGTCGTCCACATATTCCTTCTGATCGGTATAGAGGTAAAAGGGGACGCTCTGGTACAGAATATCTTCACGCTTTTCTTCAAAGCGTATGTCGTCGCAGCTGGAATCGGTCACGATATTCCACATAGCAGACCTCCTGAAAACAATGTCATCGGTGATTTTATTATAGCGCGAAAGCAGTATGTCGTCAAAACGGATGCATTCGGAAATTGTTGCGGAGTTCTTACGAAATAAAGTCGATTTAATAACTTCTATTGACCCGAGGTGCCCGTTTTTTTATGATAGCGCTGTCAAATGAATTTTGCTTTTGCCTGTGCCAGAGTTAGGGCGCAGGCCGGAAAGAGGGGAGTCTCACTTATGAAGAAGAAGGGAATGTTCGGAAAGTTTGCGCGCAGTCTTGCTGCCTGCGCGATGACAGCATCGCTCGCGGCACTCAGCCTGCCGCTCAGTGCGTTTGCGGCCGGCAATGCAAAGCTGTCGCTTCGTCACTTCACGGCGGGAAGCGGTGTTGCGGTACAGGGAGATGCAAGCGTGCAGGTATTTCTCACGAGTGCGCCGGGCACCTATTCGCTGGAGAGAAACGGCGAAAAGCAGGAGATTCGCTTTGCGACGCTCTCGGATGCGGTTCGCGCGCAGTACGGCGTGGATAGCGCGTACGCGAGCTATGCGACCGTGAACCTCTACGGCAACGACGCGGCGAAAATCGACGGCCTTGCGGACGGCACGAGCTATTTTGTGAAGGAGGATACCGCAAATCTTTCGAGTGTCTACGCGAGAGAACCCTACTACTTCAGCAACCAGGGTTCGGTTTCCGCGCATGCGGAGACCGAGACGGTCAGCGTTGACCACAGAACGGGCGAGACCCCGGTCGTGATTCGAAAGACCTGGGATGACAGCAATAATGTCTCGGCTCGTCCGGCGGAGATCAAGGTCCGCTTCGATGCGCTGGACGCGGAGCAGAATGTGATTCCGGGCAAGTCGAGAATTGCGACTGTTCGGCCCAATGCGGACGGACAGTGGTACTTTGTCGAGGGTCTGCACCAGCTCGAGAGAGCGACGGATGCCAATGCGGTGCGCGCTTCGCGCTCCAACGCACAGCTTGCGAGCGCCTCGGAGGCAGAGCGAGAGGGCGAGGTGCAGTCGGTGCATTCCTACAGACTGTCCGAGGTTCTGGGCGGCGGAAACTATGTGTTGCGTTTCCCGGCGGCAAGCCGAATCCGCGCGGTGGGGCAGGATATGAACTTTGACCTCGTAAACAGCTACTATTTCTCGAGCAGCAGCAGCGGCGGCGGAAGCTACACCGGCAGCGGCAGAATGTCGGGGAGGAGCGCAGCATACCGGGGCAGCGCGACGAACACGAGCGCGACAGTGCCGGGCAGCGGTGACAGCAACTTTACGCCGTCGGCCAATGCGACGGTCGACGGTACCGGCAGACTGACGGCGCCAAGCACAGGGACGGCGCTCCGCAACGCGGGGAACAGACTTGCGGGACAGGCGCGTGTCAGCGGCAGAAAGGGCAGAATGCCGAAGACAGGTCAGCCGGCAAGTGCGGCGGCAGTTTTCTGCGCAGCCGGTCTCGGTGTCCTTCTTTTCTTCCGGAGAAAAGAAGAGATCTGAGTCATCTTTTCAAAAGTACAGTCGGGTTTGATGAAAACGCCGCGGGGCACAGAGGTCCCGCGGCGTTTTTTCGTGCAAGTTCTGCCTTCGGAAGGTATGGCATGAATTTGCGTGCCTGTGCTAAGATAAAAGCGGAGAAATGCTTATCCGCATCGGAAAGGAGAGCAGAGATGAGAAGAGACCGGAGAAGGGTATCTGTGACCGCACTGGGGATTGCGCTGGCAGTCGGCGCACTCACCGCCTGCGGCGGGAAACAAGCGGAGAGCCCGGCGGAAAGTCAGACGACAGCGAGTGCGGAAATCACGCAGGCAGCGGCGAGCACAGCCGTTTCGACAGAAGAGAGCGTGCAGGCCGCAAATCCCTGGATCGATGTCCGGGACCTGAAGGAAGCGCTGAAAGAGACCGGCGTGGAGCTGAAGGCACCGGAGGAGATCGGGGACTTTCACCTGAGCCATATCCAGGCAATACAGGACGGCGGTATTGTCCAGGTCTTTTACGGCAGCCTCGCGGATCAGACCGAGACGCAGGCACTGCTCCGTAAGGCAAAGAGCATGGAAGATATCAGCGGAGACAACACGGTCTATCCGGAGGACCGCAGGGTCAGCGATAGCGAGGGAGAGGTGCGTCTCCGCGGCCAGGACGGCAGAGTGTATCTCGCAACCTGGCAGCGCGGCGACTATAGCTATTCGCTGAGCCTCGCACAGGGAATGGAAGAAACAAAGGTCATGGAGGTTATTACAAGGATTCAATGAGCAAACAGAAATTAGAAGAGAATCGGGATTTAATTGTCAACAACCGTTTTGCGCTGCACAATCATGTGGTGCTCACGGATTTGGAAGAAGAGAGCGCCGAGGGCTATCTGGACGTTGAGGACGATGTAACCAATGCCTACGGCATGGTACACGGCGGCGCATTTTACGCACTCGCCGATGTGATTGCCGGGATGACGGCGCGCGGCAGCGGTCACGCCTATGTGACGCAGACCGCGGATTTGCACTATCTTGCGTCGACCGAGGAGAAGCGCATTTACGGGCACAGCTATGTGCTGCGCCGCGGCAGCAAGACTGCCGTGATTGCGGCCGAGGTGACCGATTCCGAGGGGAAAAAGTTATTTCTCGCGACCTTCACGTTTTACTGCGTGGATGGCCGCGTCGCTGTAAAGAGAGAGGAGAATACGCGTGCCGACTCATAACCGGAGAAAGAAAATCAATATTGTGGGACACAAGAATCCGGACACGGATTCGATTTGTGCGGCACTCAGCTATTGCTGGCTGAAAAAGCAGATCGATCCGAAGGGAGAGTACGAGGCGCGGCGAGCGGGCAGTGTGAACCGCGAGTCGCAGTTCGTACTCGACTACTGGAAGATGAAGGCGCCGCGTCTCATCATGAGCGTGAGCCCGCAGATGAAGGACATCGACTTCCGCATTCAGCCCGGCATTGACGGAGAGATGAGTCTCCGAGAGGTCTGGAAGAAGATGCGCGAGGAGGACATTGAGACCCTCTGCATCACGACGCCGGAGCAGGAGCTCCAGGGACTGGTCTCGGTCACCGACATCATGAATATCAACATGAATCTCCTCGACAACGGCATTCTCGCGACAGCGAAGACGCCGTATAAGAACCTGATTGCGACCCTGGAGGCAGAGCTGATTTCCGGCGACCCGGAGGCCTGCATCGAAGAGGGACATATCTATATCGGCACGAGCCCCGAGGTCATCGAGGAGTTCGTCGGCGAGAACGATATTGTACTGGTCTCGAACCGCTATGAGGCACAGATTTGCGCAATCGAGTGCGGTGCGTCCTGCATTGTGGTCTGTTGCGGCGCGCTCGCGGGCAAGACCATTTTAAGCCGCGCGAAGGAGAAGAACTGCACGGTGCTAACAAGCCCGTTCGACACCTACACGGCGGCGCGTCTCATCAGCACGGCAATTCCGGTGCGCCACATCATGCAGAGCAACAATATTCTGCAGTTCGGCCTCAACACCTATGTCGAGGACGCGAAGAAGATTATGGCTTCCGTGCGTCACCGTTACTTCCCGATTCTCGACTCCGACGGCAAGTATGTCGGTGTCGTGAGCCGCAGAAACCTCTTAAATCTGCACCCGAAGCGGGTCATTCTGGTGGACCACAACGAGTTCACGCAGACCGTGGACGGCATGGAGCAGGCGGACATTCTCGAGATCATCGATCACCACAGAATCGGCAATCTGGAGACCGGCAGCCCGGCCTACTTCCGGAACGAGCCGGTCGGCTGTACGAATACCATTATCTATACGATCATGCAGGAGAAGAACCTGACACCGCCGAAGGAAATCGCGGGACTCATGCTCTCGGCAATTCTCTCGGACACTCTGATGTTCCGCTCGCCAACCTGCACGGCGCGGGACCGCGCGGCCGCAGAGGCGCTCGCAACCATCGCCGAAGTCGATATCGAGAGCTACGCGAACCAGATGTTTGAGGCCGGAGAAGATCTGACCGGTCGGAGCGCCGAGGATATTTTCTTCGCGGACTTCAAGGTCTTCACCTTCGGCGACATCCGTTTCGGCGTGAGCCAGAGCACCTTTATGACCGAGAAAAACCGGAAGATGGCTGAGGAGCTCGTGAGACCCTTCCTCGAGAGCGCGGCAAACCGCGCGGGTGTCGATACGGTCTACTACATGGCGACCGACACGCCGTCGGAGAGCACCGAACTCTTCTGGTACGGCAACATGGCGGAGGAGTATGCGCAGCGCGCCTTCCGCCGCAAGCCGGAACAAGAGGGTTACTTCTATCTGCCGGGTGTCGTGAGCCGGAAGAAACAGATGATACCGCCGCTCCGCATGGCAATGCAGGCGGAGGCATGAGAGGAGAGCGTATGAAACGGGTGAGTGCCCTGCTCGCACAGGGCTTGGAAGAAGTGGAATGCCTGATGGTCGTTGATTTGCTGCGGCGCGCCGAGGTGCAGGTGACGCTGGTCTCTGTGAGCGGAGAGCGGGTCGTGACAGGTTCTCACGGCATTGCGATTGTGACGGACCGCCTGATTGAGGAGATGGACTTCTCGGCGGAAGATATGATCTTCCTGCCGGGCGGTATGCCGGGGGTCAGCAATCTGGTGCGCCACGCCCTGGTTGCCCAGACCTTGAAGGCGCAGGCGGAACAGGGGAAGGAACTCGCGGCCATCTGTGCGGCGCCGAGCATACTCGGAAAGATGGGGCTTTTTGCGAACAAGCGCTTTACCTGCTATCCGGGCTGGGAAAAGGGCATTGACGGCATCAACGGCGCGGAGTGGACAGGCGCCGCGGTGGAGCAGAGCGAGGGCCTCACGACAGGGCGCGGACTCGGCACGGCGATGGACTTTGGGCTCGCGCTGGTCGCAAAACTCTGCGGCAGCGAGACAGCGGAAAAAATCAAGCGCGGTATCCAGCACCCGGACACTCTTTACGACTGAGTGACGCGCAATGCAGCGGTTTTTTCGGCGCTATCCGGCACTCCGGGAGTTCTTACTCTTTAACCTACTCTCGAACTGCTCGACGCTGGTGAATTTTCTGATGACCTATCTCGGCACACATGTTTTGTTTCGCAAGTTGCGGACCGTACCGTTTTCCTTTCTGGTTTTCCGCTATCGGAATGTCGCAGAGGATCTGGGACTTGCGGGCTTTTTGAGTTTTTTGCTTGCGACCGCGCTCGCGCAGACTGTCAATTTTTTCGTGCAGCGAAAGCTGGTATTTCATTCGTCGGCAGCGGCGGGACAGGCGGCACTTCGCTTTGCGCTGCTCGCAGTCCTGTTGGTGCTGCTCTCGGCGGCACTGCCGGCCTACACGTTGCCGCGATTCGGCATCATGGCCTCGGCAGTGCTGAACATTGTCATGCAGGTCGCAATCAGTTTTCCGGCGATGAAGTTCTGGATTATGCCGCGGCGCAGTCAGGAGACAGTAGACAGATGAAAGAAAAAAAGACAGAGATTCCGGAAGGTTGTATCGGGCGGCTCGGTCTGCTCGAAAAGGCAGCGCTGTTATCCGGCGGCGGCGCGTGGAAGAGCCGGGCACTCCCCAGACGGGGATTGCCGGCTCTTTTCTTTTCCGACGGGCCGCACGGGCTCCGGAAACAGGAGGGCGTCGGCGACCACCTCGGACTGAACGCCTCGCTGCCCGCAACCTGTTTTCCGACGGCGGCGACAGTCGCCAACAGCTGGGACACAGCGCTTGCGGAGGAGGTAGGCGAGGCGCTCGGAAGCGAGGCGCGCTCGCAGGGCGTGGATGTGCTGCTCGGTCCGGGGCTCAACATCAAACGGAGCCCGCTCTGCGGTCGCAATTTCGAGTACTTTTCGGAGGACCCCTATCTCTCCGGGAAGCTCGCGGCGGCTTATGTGCGCGGTATCCAGCGCGGCGGCGCGCTCGCCTGCGTGAAGCACTATGCCGTGAACTCACAAGAATTCCGGCGCATGATACTGAACGCCGAGGTCGACGAAAGAGCGCTCCGGGAGATTTATCTGACCGGCTTTGAAATTGCAATCAAAGAGGGAAAGCCCGGTGCGCTGATGACGAGTTACAATCAGGTGAACGGGTTCCAGTCGAATGAAAATCCGCAGCTGATGCTCGAGATTCTCCGGAAAGAGTGGGGCTACGACGGCATGGTCGTGACGGACTGGGGCGGCTCGGACGACCATATCCGCGGGATCCGGTGCCGCACCACAATCGAGATGCCCGACCCGGGGCTCCATGCGGCGCGGGAAGTGATGCATGCGGTAGAGCGCGGGGAGCTCTCCGAGGCAGAAATCGACGCCTGTCTCGCCGACTATTTCCGCACCCTGCGGCGAGCTGCGGGACAGGCAAAAAAGGCTGTGCCTGTGGATCCGCTTCGGCAGCACGCACTCGCGCGCCGCGCCGCGCGGGAGAGCGCGGTGCTCTTAAAGAACGACGGCATTCTGCCGCTCACCGGTGAGGAGACGGTCGCTTTAATCGGAGACTTTGCGCGCGTGCCGCGCTACCAGGGAGCCGGGTCTTCGCTCGTGAACAGCCGGCGGGTCGAGACACTCGAAGGACAGCTCTCACAGCGCCTCGGGCGTAAACTGATCGGCTGCGCGAGCGGCTATGCGCGGCACGGAAACGACACCAAGCGACAGGAGGCGAGACGGCTCCGTAAGGCCTTGCGGCTCGCGCGCCGCGCGGATTGTGTGATTTTCTGCGGCGGGCTCGATGAGATGGCGGAGACCGAGGGTCTGGACCGGAAGACCCTGGCGCTCCCGGCGGTGCAGCAGAGGGCCCTCCGTGCGCTTTCGGCCGTGAATCCGAATCTTGTCCTTGTGCTGAGCGCGGGTTCGGTCGTGGATCTCGCACCGGCCGCCACAGGGAGAGCCATCCTGCACGGCTACCTCGGTGGCGAGGCGGGCGCCGGCGCGATGGCGGAACTCCTCTACGGCGATGCGAACCCCTCCGGCAAACTCGCCGAAAGCTATCCGCTGGCGCTTTCGGACACACCGGCCTATCCCTATCGGAAACTGCGCGGTAACTGTGCGGAGTACCGCGAGAGCATTTATGTCGGCTATCGCTATTACGACAAGGCGAAAGTGCCGCTCCGCTACCCGTTCGGCTTCGGTCTCTCGTATACGCGTTTTGTCTACGAGGATTTGCGACTCGGCGAAGCGGGGGTCCGCTTCCGGCTTCGGAATACCGGCAGTCGGGCGGGCGCGGAGATTGCGGAGCTCTATATCGGTGCCGAAGAGAGCCAGACCTTCCGGCCGGAAAAAGAACTGAAGGGCTTTGCCAAGGTCTTTTTGCAGGCGGGGGAGGAGAGGGAAGTATTCATTCCCTTTGACGATAAGAGTTTCCGGGTCTTTGACAGTGTGTCTAACCGCTTTCTCGAAGAGAGCGGGCGCTACCGGATTCTGATCGGCGCCTCCGCGGCCGATATTCGCTTGAACGGGGAACTCGTGCGAGCCGGAGAGAAGCTTTGCCGCGCCGAGGAAAAAAAGCGCCTGCCCCACTATTTCAGCGGGGCGGCGCAACAGGTCGGAAGGGCGGAGTTTGAGCGACTGCTCGGGCGGAAACTCGAGCGACACCCGATTGCCGAAGAGCTCTTCCGCGGCGATGCGGTTCATGAGCTCCGGCGCTCCCGCGGGCTTCTCGCGCGGATGCTCTACCGGCAGCTTCGGCGTGCGCTGAACAGGAGTGCGGCGCGAAGAGAGCCGGACCTGAATCTGATCTTTACCTATCACATGCCCTTCCGCGCCTTTTCGAAGTTCGGCAGCGGGAAAATATCGCCCGGCATGACCGAGGGACTGCTCATGATGCTGAACGGGCATCTCTTCGGCGGCTTCCGGAAATTTGTCATAGAGAGCATAAAAAACCGCCGGGAGAACCGGCGGAATGAGAAAGCGCTGCGTTGATTAAACGCGCGCTTTTTCTTTTTGAAAGAGTTCCGGGAGCGCGTCGTTCCGAATGTCGGAAATCAGCGGGTAGCCCGGTACATCGGTGATTGCGAGCGGCAGCTTCGCAAAGCGGAGGGCTGCCTGTACCGTCGCCGAGGAGGACCAGAAGACCGGCGTTTCGCCGTCGCGGATGCTGCCTGCCTCGCCGAAATCGGGTTTATTTAAATCGGCAATACCGATTTCTTCGGGGGCGCCGATCTGAATCGGTGCGCCGTGCACCAATTCCATGGGCTCGGTCAGCTGATAGGCCTTCTTGACCGCAGCCTGCGGCAGGGGGCGCATCGAGACCAGCACGGGGCCGCGGAAGGGACCGGCCGGGCAGGTGCGGAGCTTGGTCTGATAAATCGGCATCGCGCGATGTTCTTCCACATGGCGCACAGGAAGACCGGCCGCGAGCAGTGCCCCGTCGAAGGAGGCCGAGCAGCCGAGCAGGAAGCCGACGGAGCCTATGTTCCAGAGTGCTTTCACTTCGCGCACTTCCTTCGAGACCTCGCCGTTTAAAAAGACACGATAGCGCGGAAAGTCCGTGCAGAGATTCGCGCCGGGGGCGAGGAAAGAGGAGAGCGGTTTCTCCCGTATCACCTCGAGCACGGGGCAAGCCTCCGGATTCCAGGAGGCAAAGCGGAGAAAATCGTCCGCGTAAGCAGCCGGGAGAATCAGGAGGCTTGCCTTCACATAGTCCGGGCAGAGCGCGGAAGTCGCGGCGGTCAGCTTGTTATCTCGGGCGAGCGCACGAACCTCCCGCGGTGTCAGCTTCGTATCGTCTTCTGTATGCATGAAATGGTTTCCTTTTCTGATTTTTAGAATAGAATCTCAGCGCCCGAAGGCATAGGCAAAGACGCGGAGCGCATCCCGCTCGGCGCGCTTTGCATCCTGCGCGGCGGCAACGGAGACCTTGGCAAAGCGAACCTTATCGTTCGCTTTCAGCTGCGAGAGCAGGCGGAAGTCCGCGCTGATCACATTGGCAATCTTTGTGTAACCGCCGGTGGTCTGCCGGTCCGCGAGCATGATAATCGGCGTTCCCGATGCGGGAACCTGAATCGCGCCGAAGGCAATGCCGTCGGAGATGATGTCGGCGCCGTTTTTGTGCGCAATCGCCGCGCCGCTTAGGCGGCAGCCCATGCGGTCAAATTCCGGCGTCACCGTATAGGTCTCATTCAGGAAAGTCTGCAGACCTTCCTCGCTGAACGCGTCGTCCTGAGGTCCGAGGACCACACGCAGGGTGTAAACCTCCCGCGGCACAAATTCCGGGGTGAAGCGGCGCACATCGAGATTCGGAATCGTCGCTGCGGGCGCGCGGAAGCCGAGCTCATCGCCCTTCTCGAGCTTGCGTCCGGAGAAGCCGCCGAGCTTTGCTTTCAAATAGGTCGAGCGGCTGCCCATGACGGGCGGAATGTCGAGGCCGCCGTGGAAGGCGAGATAAGCGCGGCAGCCGCTCTTCGGCGCCGTGAAGCGGAGCGTCTGTCCGCTCTTCACCGCGTACGCGCCGTAAGGCGCGAGGGGCTGTCCGTCTAAGGTCGCACCGAGGTCGCCGCCGGTCAGCGCAATGACATTGTCTGCGGTAAACTTGAGCGCGGGGCCGAGGAGCGTGCACTCGAGCACAGCCTCCTCCTCGGGGTTGTCGCAGAGAATATTCGCGAGGCGCATGGCGCGCGGATCCATAACGCCGGACACCGGGACACCGAAGGCCTGGTAGCCGCTGCGGCCGAGATCCTGGACCGTGGTCAGTGCGCCGGGGGTAATCACCTGAATGCTCATGCCTTAACCTCCTCTCGCTTCCGGATGTTCAGCCGATAAGTTCCCGCCTCAATTTCCGCTTCAATCTTCCGGTATTCCTCCGCGGTAATCGGGGAGAAGTGAATATACTGGCCGGCGCGCGGCAGAATCGGGACCTCGCGATCGGGGTCATACATACGAACGGGAGTTCTTCCGATCAACTGCCAGCCGCCGGGCGAGGCAATCGGATAGATGCCGGTCTGTTTGCCGGCGATGCCGACCGAACCCGCCGGAATCAGGACGCGCGGCGTCTCTAAGCGCGGTGTCTCGAGCTTCGGATTCAGGCCGCCGAGATAGGTGAAGCCCGGGGTGAAGCCGAGCATGTAGATCAGATATTCCGGCTCGCTGTGCAGTTTGATGACTTCCGCTTCGGAAAGACCGGCGTGCTCTGCGACATGTGCGAGGTCGGGCCCCATCTCCCCGCCGTAGAGGACGGGAATTTCAAGAACTTCGCTCGGCGGCAGCGCCGTGAGATCGATTTCGCTCGCGAGCGCGCGGAGTTTTTGAAGGAGCTCCTCATAGGAGAGCAGGCAGGGATCATAGTGAATCATCAGCGTGCAGTAAGTCGGGACGGTCTCAATGAGTCCCGGGATATGCCGCGCGGTGAGCAGAAGCTGAAATGCGCGTATTTTCTGGTTGATCTCTTCCGAGATCCGGTCGCCGAAGACAGCGCTCACGGCGCTGTCTCCGTTTACCAGAAAGCGCGGAAATGAAGTATCCATGACAATCCTTTCTGCGCAAACTTGCGGGAGTGATTACGAGAAGAGCTTTCCGAGGTTCGGGAGTGCCGTGATCGCGAGATAAGCCGAGAAGACGACGACAACCCAGCCGATGATATAGAGAACCATCGGGTGATGATAGTCCTTGCCGACTACCTTCGGGTTCCGGCAGGCGAGCAGCATGCAGCAGAGCGAAATCGGAAGAATCAGGCCGTTCACCGCGCCCGCGAAGATAACCATCTTCTTCGCGCCGCCGAGCACTGCCATGATAAGGGTCGAGAATGCGATGAAGCCGACGATGAACTGACTCTCATGCTCGCGCACATAGGGGTGCAGGGTCTTTAAGAACGAGACCGAGGTGTAGGCTGCGCCGATGACCGAGGTAACACCCGCGGAGAAGAGCGCGAGACCGAAGAGGCGGTAGCCCAGATTGCCGGCTGCGAGGCGGAACGCTTCGGCTGCCGGGTTCTTCGCGGAGGTGATTGCATCCACATTGGCGGTGACCAGAGCGGTGCCCTGGGTGCAGACGCCGAGCACGCAGAGGAAGAGCAGAATGCGCACGGTGCCGGAGACCGAGATACCGGTCAGAACCGACTGGCGGAAATGCCGGACCTCGCCCTTGTTGCCGCCGTAGCCTGCGTCGAGCAGGCGGTGTGCGCCGGAGAAGGTGATGTAGCCGCCGCAGGAACCGCCGAGCAGGGTCAGCATAGGTCCTACCATGGAGCCCGGGCGCTCCGGTGTGAACATGCGAACCACCGCTTCACCGACCGGGGGCTTCGAGGAAATTGCGACAAAGAGCATCACGAGGATGATGATGCCGCCGAGAATCTGCGCGACCTTATCGACGGCTGCCTTGCCGCTCTTCGAGAGGAAGATGCAGATTGCGAGTGAGCCGCCGAGGATAGCGCCGATTTTTTCGTGGAGACCGAACATCGCGTCAAAGCCGAGCGCGACACCGCCGACATTGCCGATGTTAAAGGCGAGACCGCCGAGGACCACGAGGAAGGTCAAAAACACGCCGAGACCCGGGAGCACGGTGTTTGCGATTTCCTGCCCGCGCTTGCCCGAGACGCCGATTACGGACCAGATATTGGTCTGCGCGACCGCATCCATGATGATGACGCAGAGAATGACAAAGGCAAACGAAGCGAGATACTTTGCCGTGAACTGGGAAGTCTGGGTTAAGAAGCCCGGGCCGATGGCGGAAGTTGCCATCAGGAAAGCTGCGCCGAGTTTCACGGAGAGACTGTGGCTGTTCTGGTTGCTTTTCATATTGCTACCCCTCTTATAATCTAATCTTGAAGACTTACTTGATAAAGTTGCCGAGCGCTTCGACCTGCACACCTTCTTCGGTGAGGGTCTTCCGGATTTCGCGGACAAATTCGACCGCAGACGGGTTGTCGCCGTGCACGCAAATCGAATCCGCGCGGAGCGGGACTTCCTCGCCGGTGATCGCCGTGACCTTGCCTTCCTTTACCATACGTACGGTGCGGGCAATCGCAAGCTGCTTGTCATGAATCACGGCGCCCTCCTTGGAGCGCGGCACCAGGGAGCCGTCTGCCTGGTAGGCGCGGTCCGCAAAGACCTCGGAGGCCGTGCGGAGACCGACAGCCTCTGCCTCTGTGAGCAGGAAGCTGTTCGCGAGGCCGAGAAGAATCAGCTTGTCATCGAATTCCGCGACTGCCTCTGCAATGGCGCGCGCGAGCGCCGCGTCCTTTGCCGCCATGTTGTAGAGTGCGCCGTGCGGCTTGACATGCTGGAGCGTAAGTCCCGCAGCCTTTGCGAAGGCATAGAGCGCACCGAGCTGGTAGCTCATATAGGCCTTTACTTCCTTCGGGGAGCAGGCCATGTTGCGGCGACCGAAGCCCATGAGATCCGGGAAGCCCGGGTGTGCGCCGATTGCGACCCCTGCCTCCCGACACAACCGGGCGGTCTCCGCCATGACGAGAGGGTCGCCGGCATGGTAGCCGCAGGCCACATTCGCCGAGGAAATCTGCGCGATAACCTCCTTGTCGAGACCTATGGTGTAGGCGCCGAAGCTCTCACCGAGATCCGAATTGAGATCCACATGATACATAGTATTACCTCCTTCTTGTTTGTGCGGAACTGCGAAGTTCAACGTGAAACTGCACAGTTTCCGGTAAAGATGACTGAACAGATAGAGAATTTCTGCGTAAAAATAAGCAAAACGCCTCAAAGTGGATTGTAACACGCCGGTACTTGTACTTCAAGAAATACATAATTCCAAGTGCTTTGGTAGGAATTAATCTTGCCAGTGGGAACCGTGCCGCGCTATAATGCTAAAAACGCAATATTTGTGTGAACTTGCGCAGGGCGCAAGGGAGGGAGAATTATGAGCAAAGACTTACTGACAGTGCGGGATTTATCCGTGCGGGTCGAAGAGAAAAATATTCTGAAGAGCCTGAACCTTTCGGTGAAGCCCGGTGAGACCCATGTCCTGATGGGACCGAACGGCGCCGGCAAATCGACGCTCGGCAACACGCTGATGGGCAATCCGCACTATGAGGTAATCGGCGGCTCGGTCGAGTTCCAGGGACAGAACCTCTTAGACCTCCCGGTCAACGAGCGCGCGAAGGCGGGCATTTTCATGTCCTTTCAGAATCCGCTCGAGGTGCCGGGCATCAGCCTCGCGAACTTTATCCGGAATGCAATCGAGCAGAGAACCGGCAAGCGCATCCGCCTCTGGGATTTCCGGAAGGAAATCGCAAAGGCGCTTGAGGTGCTGAACATGGACCCGAGCTATGCGGATCGCGACTTAAATGTGGGCTTCTCGGGCGGTGAGAAGAAGAAGGCGGAGATTTTACAACTGCTCATGCTGAAGCCGAGTCTTGCGATTCTCGACGAGACCGATTCCGGCCTCGATGTGGACGCGGTCAGAACCGTGAGTCGCGGCATTGAGGAGTACCAGAAGGACAAGGATTCGGCGCTCATCATCATCACCCACAACATGGGTATTCTGTCCTCGCTCAAGGTGGACAAGACCCATGTGCTGGTGAAGGGGTCGATTGTCGCGGACGGCGACGGCAGCCTGGTCGAGGAAATCAACCGTGAGGGCTTTGCCAAGTTTGAGAACAAGGAGTGAGTATGTCGGAAGAGAGAGAAAAAGAGAGGACCTATGTGGAAGACATAGACCGTTCGATCTATGACTTCCGAAACGAAGAGAAGGATGCCTACCGCATTCAGTCGGGACTCACACCGGAGATTATCCGGGAGATTTCGAAGACGAAGAACGACCCGGCGTGGATGCTGGAGCACCGCCTGAAGTCCCTCGAGATTTTCGAGCGGAGCGAGATGCCGGTCTGGGGACCCTCGATCGAAGGTCTCAACATGGACAAGATTGCGACCTATGTGCGCCCGAACACGAAGATGAGCGCCGAGTGGTCGGAGGTGCCGGAGGAAATCAAAGATACCTTTGAGAAGCTCGGCATTCCGCAGGCGGAGCGAGAGAGTCTCGCGGGCGTCGGCGCGCAGTACGACTCGGAGCTCGTCTACCACAACGTAAAAAAAGAGGTCGCGGAGCAGGGCGTCATCTACACCGATCTCGAGAGCGCGATGCACGGCCCCTACGAGCAGATGATACGCGATCACTTCATGAAGCTGGTGCCGCCGACGGATCACAAGTTCGCGGCGCTGCACGGTGCGGTCTGGTCGGGCGGTTCCTTTGTCTATGTGCCGCCGGGCGTGCGCGTTGAAATTCCGTTGCAGTCCTACTTCCGTCTGAACGCGCCGGGCGCGGGACAGTTTGAGCACACGCTGATCATTGTCGACGAGGGCGCTTATCTTCACTTTATCGAGGGCTGTTCGGCGCCGAAGTACAATGTCGCAAACCTGCACGCGGGCTGCGTGGAACTCTTTGTCGGCAAGCGCGCAACGATTCGCTATTCGACGATTGAGAACTGGTCGAAGAATATGTACAACCTGAACACGAAGCGCGCCAGAGTCGAGGAAGACGGCAAAGTCGAGTGGATTTCCGGTTCCTTCGGCTCTCATGTCGGCTACCTCTACCCGATGAGCGTGCTCGCGGGCGACCGCGCGCGCTCCGAATTCTCGGGCGTCACGTTTGCGGGTGCGGGGCAGAACCTCGACACCGGCTGTAAGGTCGTGCACATCGGCAAGAATACAAGTTCCTATGTGAACACCCGATCGATTTCAAAGAGCGGCGGCATCTCGACCTTCCGCTCGGCGGTTGTGGTGCAGGCGAGCGCGGAGAACGCAAAGAGCTCTACCTCCTGCCAGTCTCTGATGCTCGATGCCGAGAGCCGTTCGGATACGATTCCGGCAATCGAGGTCAAGACCAACAAGGCGGATGTGGGCCACGAGGCAAAGATAGGCCGCATCTCGGACGACGCGGTCTTCTATCTCATGAGCCGCGGTGTCTCCGAGGAGGATGCGAGGGCGCTGATCGTCAGCGGTTTCGCGGACAATGTCGGCAAGGAACTGCCGCTTGAGTACGCGGTCGAGATGAACAACCTGATCAGACTTGAGATGAAGGGTGCAATCGGATAAGGAGGGCGAGATGAAATTTAATACGTTGGCGAGCCCGACTTTCGGTTGGCTCAAGATGAACGGCGGGGAACTGTTAGACCTCCCCGCGATGGAGCGCCTCTCCCCGGCGATTGAGTTGCCGGAGGGGGTGCGCGTGGAGAAGTTAAACGGCGTCGGGGTGCGTGAGATGCGGACGGGCGGCGGCGAAGAATTCGGAAAGGCCCTCGCGGCCGCAAAGCTCCCGGTGTTAATCTGCACGGTTCCGGCGGGACAGCGGATTGCGGAGCGGGATGCACTCCGCCTCTCGTTCAAACTGCCGGATGAGGGCGAAGAGTACGACCCGAAGGGACGCATCGCCCTGAAGAGCGCAAAGACCAATAACGCACCGGCGCAGGCGGGCAAGTTTGCCGAGGTCGAGTTGAATCTCGAGGCAAGCAGCTCCCTCACGGCCGTCATGGACTATCGCTCGGAAGAAGACGCAAAGGGTCTTGCGGGCGTTCAGACCAGAATTACGCTCGGCGAGGGCGCAAAGCTCACACTGGTGCAGATTGTGCGCCCGGGCAGCGGCTACACCTTTTTGAACGATGTCGGCGCGGTCTGCGCGAAGGATGCCGAGCTCCGTGTGATTCACCTGGTGCTCTCTGGCAAGCATGTGTACCAGGGCTTCAGCGCCGCAATGGACGGTGACCGTTCGCAACTCGCGGTGGATGTCGGCTATGTCGGGGAGGACCGCGCGCGTTACGACCTGAATTATGAGAGCATTCACACCGGCAAAAAGACCGGTGCGGAGATTCACGGTAAGGGCATCCTGCGCGGTCACGCGAAAAAAGTGTTCCGCGACAGCATTGACCTCCGGAAGGGCTGCTCCGGCAGCGAGGGCAACGAGACCGAGGACGTGCTCCTCATGGACGAGACCGTCGAGAACCGCTCGCTGCCGATTATTCTCTGCAGCGAGGACGATGTGGTCGGCAACCACGGCGCGACGATAGGCCGTCTTGACGAGGACCTGCTCTTTTACATGGAGTCCCGCGGTATGCAGAAGGATGATGTTTACGAGATGATGGCGAAGGCGAGAATCGACGCGATTGTGCGGAAAATTCCGGACGCAAAGACGCGCCATGACTTGCTGGAGCTCGATGAGGAAGAGGAGCGGGAAGAGCGATGACGAGTGAAGAGAGAAGAGCGATAGACGCGAAAATCCGCAAGGATTTTCCGCTGATTCATGCACATCCGGAGATTGCCTACCTCGACAACTCTGCGACGACGCAGAAGCCGGAGAGCGTGCTCCGCGCGATGCAGCACTATTACCTTGAGGAAAATGCGAATCCGCTGCGCGGCCTCTACGAGCTCTCGGTCAAGGCGACCGAGGCCTATGAGGATGCGCGGGAGGCGGTCCGTGAATTTATTCATGCGGCGAGCCATGAGGAGATCATCTTCACGCGGAATGCGACCGAGAGTCTGAACCTGCTCGCCTACGCTGCGACGGAGGCCTTTCTCGGCGAGGGCGATGAGATCCTGATCACCGTGATGGAGCATCACTCGAACCTGATTCCCTGGCAGCAGGCGGCGGCGCGTAAGGGCGCGGTTTTAAAGTTCCTCGAGCCGGACGAAGAGGGTTATATTTCCGAAGAGCAGTTCCGCCGTATGCTGAGTCCGAAGACGAAACTCGTCTCGATGACGCACATCTCGAATGTGCTCGGCGTCAAAAACGATGTGAAGACCTTTGCGCGCCTTGCGCACGAGAACGGCAGCCTGTTCGTTCTGGACGGCGCACAGTCCGTGCCGCACATTCCGGTCGATGTGGTCGACCTCGATGTGGATTTTCTCGCGTTTTCCGGCCACAAGATGCTCGCCCCCATGGGCATCGGCGTTCTCTACGGCAAGCGGGATCTTCTGCTCGCCATGCCGCCCTTCCTGTTCGGCGGCGAGATGATCGAATATGTGAGCCGCGAGAAGGCGACCTGGGCGGAGCTCCCGCACAAATTTGAGGCGGGCACCGTCAATGTGGGCGGTGCGGTCGGTCTCCGTGCGGCAATCGACTACTACAAGCAGCTTGGCTGGGACACGATTCTGGAGCGCGAAGCGCACCTCAGCTGTCTCGCGATGGAGAAACTCTCCGCGATTCCGCACCTCAGAGTGCTCGGACCGAAGGGCGGCGAGGAACACCACGGCATTTTCACCTTTACGATTGAGGGTGTACACCCGCACGACATTGCGGCAATTCTCGACGCCGACAAGGTGAATATCCGCGCGGGACATCACTGCGCACAGCCGCTCATGCAGTTTATGAAGACACCGTCCACGACGCGCGCAAGTTTTGCTTTCTATAACACCGAGGAGGAATTGGACCGTCTGGCAGAGAGTCTCCGCAAGGTGCGCCGCGAGATGGGCTATCAGGAGTGACCATGAACGAAAAGACTTTTTACAATGAAATTCTGACCGACCATAATCTCCATCCGGGCAATAAGCATGACATCCCGGATGCGAACCTGGTCCTCGAGGGAGTGAACCCGAGCTGCGGCGACGACATCATCTTAAAGCTCAAGGTCGTTGACGGCGTGATTCGGGACGGCGGTTTCACCGGTGACGGCTGCGCGGTCTCCCAGGCTTCGGCGGATATGATGCTGGACCTTGTGATCGGCAAGACTGAGGCGGAGGCAAAGCGCCTCGCCGACATTTTTTTCCGCATGATCAAGGGCAATATCACCGAGGAAGAGCGCGAAGAACTTGAAGAGGCAGGCATCCTGAAGGACATTGCGCACATGCCGGCGCGCGTCAAGTGCGCGGTGCTCGGCTGGCACACCATGGAAGAGATGCTGAACGGCAATGCAGAGCCGGTCACAACCGAGGACAAGTAAATGGGACTGAATCCCCTGCAGCTCATGAAGCTTTTCGGCATGAACCAGAAATTCCAAAAGAACCACCCGAAAGTCAGCGCCTTTTTTCGCACACAGTTTGCGGGCGGTCTGACCGAGGACACGATACTGGAACTCAGCGTCACCAAGCCGGGCGAGGAGACCGTGAGCACCAATATGCGGATCCGGAAAGAAGACTTGGAGTTGCTCGAAGAATTGAAGAAGATGAAATAAGTCAGCTATCTAAAAGAAGCTACCGCAAATAACTTGCGGTAGCTTCTTTTTGTTATACACACATGACGCACACAGGAAACAGTGAAAAACTCAAGGCTTTGTTGTCATGTAAAAGTTGATAAAGGCAAACAGTAAGAGCGTGCCCGGGATTACAAAGACAAAACTTGGGAATATAGCAGGAGCATTCAGCCACTGCCCGGTTTGGACGGTGGCAGCCCAGTGGACATAAGATGCGAGAAAGAGAATTGCAAAGACCAGCGCTGCTGTGCAGAGTAGCAGGGTGGCAATGAATAAACGAAATTGTTTCTGCGACATGATATATCCTCCTCTCTTAGAGACCGTTAAAAGAAGACAGCTTTCATCCCAAGTGCTTCCACAGCGCTAACTCAGCGCTTGTTGCTCTTTCTCCAGATGTGCATCTTCTCCGCTTCCTGAATCAGCTCGTCGCGGAAGTCCGGATGCGCGATTGAGATGATGCGCTCCGCGCGCTGCCAGTTGCTCACGCCCTTTAAGTTGACCATACCGTACTCGGTCACGAGATAGTGAATCGCGCTTCTCGGATCGGAGACCGTGGAGCCCGGAGTCAGGGTTGCGCGGATGCGGGACTTTCTCTCGCCGGTCTTGGTCTCAAAGGAGGAGCTCATGCAGATAAAGCTCTTGCCGCCCTTCGAGAGGTAGGCGCCGAGCACAAAGTCGAGCTGGCCGCCGGTGCCGGAAATCTGCTTCGGCCCTGCGGACTCCGCGTTGACCTGACCGAAGAGGTCCATATCCACGGCGTTGTTGATCGAGATAAAGTTGTCGATCTGACCGATCACATAGGGATCGTTCGTATAGTCGACCGGTACGCTCATGCAACCGGGGTTATTGTTGAGGTGGTCGTAGAGCTTTTTCGTGCCCGCCGCGAAGGCATAGACTTCGCGCCCCTTGTCGAAGGGCTTTTTCAGGTTTGTAATCTTGCCGGCGTCATAGAGATCCACAAAGGCGTCGACATACATCTCGGTGTGCACGCCGAGATCCTTTAAGTCGGAGGCCGCAATCATGCTGCCCACGGTGTTCGGCATGCCGCCGATGCCGAGCTGGAGGCAGGCGCCGTTTGGAATCTGCTCCACAATGAGGCGCGCGACTTCGCGGTCCACCTCGGTCGGCGGCGCTCCCGCGCCGAGTTCCTGCATGGGGTCGTTCTCGCCCTCTACAATATAGTCGACATCAGAGATATGAATCGCGTTCTGGTAGCCGCCGAGACACACCGGCTGGTTTTTGTTGACCTCGACCACGACTTTACCTGCGGAAGCGCACATTGCCGCGAGGTGGGAAGCCTGCGGGCCGAAGTTAAAGTAGCCATGCTCGTCCATCGGGGCGACCTGCAAAAAGGCGACCGCAGGCTTCTCGATGTTGTCCTCGCGGTAGAAGCGCGGGAGTTCCGCATAGCGCATCGGGTTAAAGAAGCCGAAGCCCTCCGAGACCGCTTTTCTCTCCCAGCCGCCGAGGTGCCAGGAGTTCCAGCAGAAGTGCTCGGCCGGATTCTCAATCTCAAAGATCGCGGGCTTCCGTACCAGGACGCCGCCGCGAATCTTGACATCGCAGAGTTCCGGCATGCGGCGTGCGAGCGCCTTGTCAATGGCGACCGGCGTGCCGACACACCAGCCGTAGTCAATCCAGTCACCGGACCGAACGAGGGCGGCAGCCTGTTCGGCGCTCACCAGTTTTTGTTTGTATTCTTCGTGCATGTTCATTTTGACCTCCCGTTGCGCTTTTATTCCGCGCAGTTTCAGCAGTATGAATAAATTCTAAGTCCTAGTGTAACATTCCGCCGCCGCCTTTTCAACGCAGAAGCAGTCCGGGCGAAGAAACGCAAAAAAAGCCATAAAGTGCGCAAGATGAAGCAGACGAAGGCCGCAAGAAGCGCGAGAAAAAGCGCAAGAATAGCCGGAAAACGCCGCGCGGGGCGCGGAGAAACTCCGTGAAAAAGTACAGTCCGATTTGACAAAAAGCTTCTTTTTGCGCTATTATTGCCATAGGTCTTAGTGAGTGAGAGTATGCATTCTCACAGTTGAGACAAGTTCGATAGCATATATCGCACAGCGAAGGAGGAACAGGATATGTCGAAGAAAATTGTTCTTGCAGGCGCATGCCGCACCGCAATCGGTAAGATGGGCGGCGGCCTCAGCACCACGCCGGCAGTGGAGCTCGGCGCACTGGTCATCAAGGAGGCTCTGCAGAGAGCAGGCGTGAAGCCGGAGCAGGTGGATCATGTCTACATGGGTAACGTACTGCAGGCGGCTCTGGGTCAGAACCCGGCGCGTCAGGCAGCACTGAAGGCAGGTCTTCCCTACACGTCCACGGCAGTCACGGTGAACATTGTCTGCGGTTCCGGTCTGAACTGCGTCAACATGGCGGCGCAGATGATTGAGGCGGGCGATGCGGACATCGTCGTCGCAGGCGGTATGGAGAATATGTCAATGGCACCGTATGCGCTGACCAAGGCGCGTTTCGGCTATCGCATGAACAATGCGACCATGATTGACACGATGGTCAACGACGGCCTCTGGGATGCGTTCAACGACTATCACATGGGTATTACGGCGGAGAATGTTGCCGAGAAGTACGGCATCACGAGAGAGCAGCTCGATGAGTTTGCGGCAAATAGTCAGCAGAAGGCTGTCGCGGCACAGGCGAGCGGCGCATTCGACGAGGAGATTGTCCCGGTTGAGGTGAAGTCCAAGAAGGGCACGGTTGTCTTCAACAAGGATGAGGGCCCGAGAGAGGGAACCACGGCAGAGTCCCTTTCCAAGCTGAAGCCGGCATTCAAGAAGGACGGCATTGTGACCGCAGGTAACTCCTCCGGTATCAACGACGGCGCTGCGGCGGTGGTCGTGATGAGCGAGGAGAAGGCGAAGGAACTCGGTGTGAAGCCGATGGCAGTCTGGATCGGCGGCGCACTCGGCGGTGTGGATCCGGCTATCATGGGTGTCGGCCCGGTGGAGGCTTCCACGAGACTCTTCAAGAAGACCGGCCTCGGCGTGCAGGATCTTGACCTGATCGAGTCGAACGAGGCATTTGCGGCGCAGTCGGTTGCGGTCGCGGGCGATCTGAAGTTCGACATGTCCAAGGTCAATGTAAACGGCGGTGCGATTGCACTCGGCCACCCGATCGGCGCTTCCGGTTGCCGCATTCTCGTGACGTTGCTCTATGCGATGAAGCATAAGAATGCCAAGAGAGGTCTTGCTACGCTCTGCATCGGCGGCGGACAGGGCTGCGCAACGATTGTTGAGCAGTACAACTAAGAGTGATCGGAGGGTCTTCGCATGCGCGGAGACCCTCGGTTGATTTTTCCGAGGAGGCGAGACAAATGGGATATGTAAAGTATGAGACCAAGGGCGCTGTCGCCGTTGTGACCATTGACCGCGAGAAGGCGCTGAATGCGCTGAATGCGGAGGTGCTGGATGACTTAAAGGCAACCTTTGAGGGGATTGACACGGAGACCGTGCGCTGCGTGATCGTGACGGGTGCCGGAGAAAAGTCCTTTGTCGCGGGCGCGGATATCGCGGCGATGTCCGGCATGGACGCACAGGGTGGCGAGGCTTTCGGCAAGAAGGGCAACGACATCTTCCGCATGATCGAGACCTTCCCGCTGCCGGTCATTGCGGCAGTCAACGGCTTTGCGCTCGGCGGCGGCTGTGAGCTCGCGATGAGCTGTGACTTCCGGATTTGCGCGGAGCAGGCAATCTTCGGCCAGCCGGAAGTGGGCCTCGGTATTACCCCGGGCTTCGGCGGTACCCAGCGTCTTGCGCGCCTCGTGGGACCGGGCATGGCGAAGCAGCTCATTTACACGGCAAAGAACATCAAGGCGGCGGAGGCATTTCGCATCGGCCTCGTGAATGCGGTGTATCCGGCGGAGGAACTCATGGCGGCGGCCGAGAAACTCGCGGGACAGATTGCGGCCAATGCGCCGGTTGCGGTCCGCGCCTGCAAGAAGGCAATCAACGAGGGGCTCGAGCAGCCCATGGAAGAAGCCATTGTGACCGAGGAAAAACTCTTCGGCAGTTGCTTTGCGACCGAGGATCAGAAGACGGGGATGCAGGCCTTCCTCGAGAAGAAGAAGGGCGTGAGCTTCCAAAACCGTTGAGTAACTTGTGAAAAACGGTTATCCGAAAATCACATAATAAAATTTCAAGTTCATCTGGAAAAAGTGCATACATTATAGTAGTATGGTGAGAGATTGTGCCGGAATCGGCAAAACGCACAGAGGAGGGAACAGCATGAAGGTAGGCGTCATCGGCGCCGGCACCATGGGTGGCGGCATTGCGCAGGCGTTTGCGCAGGTAGACGGTTATGAAGTTTATCTCTGCGATCTGACAGATGCATTCGCAGAGGGCGGAAAGAAGAGAATCGAGAAGGGTCTCGCGGGACGTGTCGCAAAGGGCAAGCTTTCGCAGGAAGAGATGGACAAGATTCTTAACTGCATCCACACCGGCACCAAGGACATCTGCAAGGACTGCGATCTGGTCATTGAGGCAGCCATCGAGAACATGCAGATTAAGAAGCAGACCTTCAAGGAGCTCTCCGAGATCTGCAAGAAGGACTGCCTGTTCGCGACCAACACCTCCTCGCTCTCGATTACCGAGATCGGTGCGGGCCTGGATCGCCCGGTGACCGGCATGCACTTCTTCAACCCGGCTCCGGTCATGAAGCTGGTTGAGGTGATTTCCGGCCTGGATACCCCGCAGGAGGATCTGGATCGTATCACGAAGATTGCGGAGGACATCGGCAAGACGGTTGTCCCGATGCAGGAGTTTGCGGGCTTTGTCGTGAACCGCATCCTGATCCCGATGATCAACGAGGCAATCGGCGTCTATGCGGATAACAATGTCCCGGCAGAGAAGATTGATGAGGCAATGAAGCTCGGCGCGAACCACCCGATGGGACCGCTGGCGCTCGGCGACCTCATTGGCCTCGATGTCGTGCTCGCAATCATGGAAGTGCTGCAGAGCGAGACCGGCGACACGAAGTACAGACCGCATCCGGAACTTCGCAAGATGGTTCGCGGCGGCAGACTCGGCAGAAAGACCGGCAGAGGTTTCTACGACTATACGAAGTAAGCGATTCTGGTAATTACACCGGAGCAGTCCGACGGGTAAGGGTTTCCCTTCCCGTTTGGATTTGCTCCAGTGCGTTAATTATTTAACATGGAGGAAGGATCAATGGATTTCGCACTGGACAAGAAACATGAGATGGCGCGCTCGCTCTTCAGAGACTTCGCGGAAAACGAAGTAAAGCCGCTGGCGCAGGAGATTGACGAGGAGGAGCGCTTCCCCGTTGAGACCGTTGAGAAGATGGCGCGTTACGGTTTCCTCGGTATTCCGATTCCGAAGGAGTACGGCGGCCAGGGATGTGATGTTCTGACTTACGCAATGTGTGTCGAGGAGCTCTCGAAGGTCTGCGGCACGACCGGCGTTATCGTCTCCGCGCACACCTCGCTCTGCATGGACCCGATTCTGACCTACGGCACCGAGGAGCAGAAGCAGAAGTATCTGCCGGATCTCGCGAGCGGCAAGAAGCTCGGCGCTTTCGGCCTCACAGAGCCGGGCGCGGGTACCGATGCGCAGGGTCAGCAGACCAAGGCTGTGCTGGACGGCGACGAGTGGGTTCTGAACGGCTCCAAGTGCTTCATCACGAACGGCAAGTATGCCGATGTCTATGTGATTATCGCAGTGACCGGCACGGTTGAGAAGCACGGCAGAAGCATGAAGGAGATTTCGGCGTTCATCGTCGAGAAGGGCACCCCGGGCTTCACCTTCGGCGTGAAGGAGAAGAAGATGGGTATCCGCGCTTCCGCGACCTACGAGCTCATCTTCCAGGATTGCCGCATTCCGAAGGACGCGATGCTCGGCCAGAAGGGCAAGGGCTTCCACGTCGCAATGCACACGCTGGACGGCGGCCGTATCGGTATTGCTTCCCAGGCACTGGGCCTCGCAGAGGGCGCTCTCGAGAGAACGATCGCTTACGTGAAGGAGAGAAAGCAGTTCGGCAGAGCCATTGCGGCCTTCCAGAACACGCAGTTCCAGCTCGCTGACATGGCGACGGATTGCGAGGCGGCGCAGCTCCTTGTCTACAAGGCGGCGGTCGCAAAGCAGACCCAGACCACTTACGGCGTCGAGGCTGCAAAGGCAAAGCTCTTCGCGGCAAACACGGCAATGTCTGTCACCACCAAGTGCGTGCAGCTGCACGGCGGTTACGGCTATATCAGAGAGTACGATGTGGAGCGCATGATGCGCGACGCGAAGATCACGGAGATTTACGAGGGCACGTCCGAAGTGCAGCGCATGGTAATCTCTGCAAGCTTACTGAAGTAATCAAGAGGAGGGACAGATCGTGAAAATTATCGTTTGCATTAAGCAGGTTCCGGACACCAAGGGCGGCGTTGCATTCAACCCGGACGGAACGCTGAACAGAGCTGCCATGCTCGCTATCATGAACCCGGATGACAAGGCAGGACTTGAGGCGGCTCTCCGCTTAAAGGATGAGCTCGGCGCAGAGGTCACTGTGCTCACGATGGGACTTCCGAAGGCGACCGATATGCTGCGCGAGGCATATGCGATGGGCGCGGACAAGATGATTCTGGTCACCGACCGCGTGCTCGGCGGCGCAGATACCTGGGCTACCTCGAGCACGATTGCCGCAGCGCTCAGAAACCTTGAGTATGATCTCATCATCACCGGCCGCCAGGCAATCGACGGCGATACCGCACAGGTCGGCCCGCAGATTGCGGAGCACCTGGGTCTCCCGGTTGTCTCCTATACGCAGGACCTGAAGATTGACGGCGACTATGCGATTGTGCAGCGTCAGTTTGAAGACAGATACCATGTGCTGAAGGTGAAGCTTCCCTGCCTGTGCACGGCACTCGCAGAGCTGAATCCGCCGCGCTACATGACGGTCGGTCGTCTCTTTGACGCGTTCGATCAGGACGTGACGACTTGGGGCAGAAAGGATCTGCCGACCCTGGAGGACAAGGACATGGGTCTTGCGGGCTCCCCGACCAAGATTGCGAGAGCTTCCGATAAGGTCAAGAAGGGCAAGGGCGTCAAGGTGAATCTGGACGCACAGGAGTCCGTGAAGTACCTGATGGATCAGCTGGTCGAGAGACACGTCATCTAATAGAGCGGGAGAGAGGTGAAGGCAATGAACTTAGAAGAGTACAAGGGCGTATATATCTTTGCCGAGCAGGTAGACGGCAAAGTCAGCAACATTGCATACGAGTTGATCGGTGAGGCAAAGAACCTCGCAGAGGCACTGAAGACCGATGTCACGGCAGTGCTGATCGGTTCCGGCGTGAAGGGCGAGGCCGAGAAGCTCGGCGCTTACGGCGCGGACCGTGTGATTCTGGTCGATGATCCGGAGCTCAAGGAGTACAGAACCGAGCCGTACACGCACGCGCTCGCGGAAGTCATCAACAAATACAAGCCGGAGATTGTCCTGATCGGCGCAACCCCGATCGGTCGCGATCTCGGCCCGAGCACCTCGGCGCGCGTTGCAACCGGCCTCACGGCAGACTGCACGAAGCTCGAGATTGGCGACTTCCCGCTGACTGTTCCGGCCGGGAAGGAAGATACCCAGAAGCACAACCAGCTGCTCATGACGCGTCCGGCATTCGGCGGCAACACGATTGCGACGATTGCCTGCCCGAACAACCGCCCGCAGATGGCAACGGTTCGCCCGGGTGTCATGCAGAAGAGAGCCAAGGAAGACGGCAGAAAGTTTGAGCTCGTGGAGTTCAACCCGGGCTTTACGCCGAACAAGCGTTATGTCGAGATTCTCGAGGTCGTGAAGAAGATCAGCGATACGGTCGACATCATGAACGCGAAGATTCTGGTCTCCGGCGGCCGCGGTGTCGGCAGCGCAGAGAACTTCAAGATTCTCGATGAGCTCGCAGAGGTTCTCGGCGGAGAGGTTTCCTGCTCCCGTGCGGTGGTTGACGCAGGCTGGAAGCCGCAGGCGCTCCAGGTCGGTCAGACCGGTAAGACAGTTCGCCCGCAGCTCTACTTCGCAATCGGCATTTCCGGTGCAATCCAGCACCTTGCCGGTATGGAGGACTCCGACCTCATCATCGCCATCAACAAGGATGAGGATGCGCCGATTTTCGATGTCGCGGACATCGGCATTGTCGGCGATCTGAACCAGATTGTCCCGGCGCTCACGAAGCAGATTGCCAACTATCTGGCGACGAAGAAGCAGTAAGTGCTGCTAAAAACACTGTGACCTGACGAAGAAGAGACTTCCGGCGCTTGCCGGGGGTCTCTTTGTTGTATCGCTGTCTTTGCAAAGAGAGCGGGAGGATGGCGGATGCCGTACACAAAAGACAATTTTGATGACTGGATTTTCTTTCTTTCAGATAAAATGGATTACTTTACCGGCGAGTTTGCAAGGGAACAGGGACTTGCGCTCGACTACTCTCCGGAAAGTCTGGATGCGCTCGAACACTGGCTGCTCGGCAAGTATGAAAAGAGCATGGATCTGGTCGAGGACAAGGAGCCCTATGGGCACGATTACCGCCTGGCGGATCTCTGCGGCATTTATGTGGGAGAGGTGTACCGGCGGCAACTCGGCGGGACCTGGTACATGATACTGGATCAGCCGAAAAACGTTTACTATAAGCTCCCGTCCCTGATCTATGACACGAGAACGGGACCGTATTACATCTGCCCGGTGACCCTGGCCACAGCCTGCATCCAGAGAAAACGCGGCGATTATATGCGCTGGGTGCTCGGGAATTATATCGAGGAGAATCAGCAACGCAAGGGCGGGAAGCACTGACCGTAAGCGCGCGTCCGGGCAGTATGCCAAGGGAAAGAATCCGTTTGAACGCTGCCCGGCGCCCCTCGCCACAGCCTGCATCCGGAGAAAGCGCGGCGACTGTATGCGCCTTGTGCGCGGAATTACAGGGAGAAGAACCGACGAAGCGGGGACAGGGTGACTTTATCGCTTCTATGTGTTAAACTATAACCCGTTTTTCTGATATTGCTTGTTAGACGGGGGAGTTGGATTCATGAAGCGAGAAAGTTTTGGGTCCCGATTGGGATTTATTCTGGTGAGCGCGGGCTGCGCGATCGGAATCGGAAACGTCTGGAAGTTTCCCTATGTGACAGGGGCAAACGGGGGCGGCCTCTTTGTGCTCTTTTATCTGCTCTTTCTGGTCATTATGGGAATCCCGGTGCTCACCATGGAATTTTCGGTGGGGCGCGCGGGCAGGAAGAGCGCGGTCGGCGCCTATAAGGCACTGGAGCCGAAGGGGAGTTTTTGGCACCTGCACGGCTGGGTCTGCTTAATCGGCTGTGCGCTTCTCATGATGTACTACACGACCGTCTCCGGCTGGATGGTCTCGTATTTTGTGAAGTTCCTCCGCGGCGACTTTGCGAAGGTGAGCGGCGAGGCGGTGGATCAGGTCTTCACAAATATGCTCGGAAATCCGGGTGAGATGGGCTTTTACATGGTGCTCACCGTGGTGCTCGGCTTCCTGATTTGTTCGTTCGGCCTGCAGAAGGGCTTGGAGCGCATCACGAAGGTCATGATGGCGGGGCTCCTTGGGCTCATCCTCCTGCTCGGCGTGCACAGTCTGGTGCTCCCGGGTGCGATGGAGGGCGTCAGATTCTACCTGCTACCGGATCTCGGCAGAGCCAAGGCGCAGGGCTTCGGCAAGGTCATCACGGCGGCCATGAACCAGTCCTTCTTTACGCTGAGCCTCGGCGTCGGCGCCATGGAGATTTTCGGCTCCTACATGGACCGGGAGAAAACACTTGCCGGCGAGGCAGCCTGGATTTGTGTGCTCGACACCTTTGTGGCGCTCTTAAGCGGCCTCATCATCTTCCCGGCCTGCTTCAGCTACGGTGTGCAGCCGGATGCGGGGCCGTCGCTCATTTTCATCACCCTGCCGCGCGTCTTTTTGCACATGAGTCTGGGACGGCTCTGGGGCGCACTCTTTTTCCTCTTCATGACCTTTGCGAGTTTCTCGACGGTCATCGCGGTGTTTGAAAACCTGATGGCGAATCTGATGGACTCGCTTCACTGGAGCCGGAAAAAGGCAGCGCTGGTCTGCTGCAGCTTCATTCTGATTGCGAGCGTTCCCTGCGTGCTCGGCTACAATGTCTGGAGCCATGTGCATCTGATCGGCGGCAAAGATGTGCTGGACAGCGAGGACTTTATTGTCTCGAATCTGCTGCTGCCGCTCGGCTCCCTGATTTTTCTTCTGTTCTGCACGACCAAGTGGGGCTGGGGCTTTGATCACTACCTCGCGGAGGCAAATGATGGCAAGGGCATCAAACTACCGCGCGCGTTGAAATATTATTTCCGGTTCGGACTGCCGATCCTAGTGCTGATCATTCTGTTCCAGGGACTTTTTACCTAAACAAAAGCGAAATAAACCGGTAAAGACCGCAGCTTTTCAGGAGGCTGTGGTCTTTTTTATGTTATACTGGACAAAACGGCGAGGAGGAAGATATGCGGCGAAACGACAGAGAGGTACGGGACAGGGCAGAGATTCAGCGTATTCTGGAGGTCGCGAAGGTGCTGCGCCTCGGGCTTACGGACGGGGACTATCCCTACATCGTTCCCCTGCACTACGGCTATGTTTACGCGGGCGATGTGCTCCGCTTCTACATGCACGGCGCAAAGGAAGGGAAAAAGCTCGCGCTCGCGGTGGCAAATCCCCACGCGTTTGTCGAGCTCGACTGCGAGGTCGAGACGACGGGGGAGGGCGATGTCGCCTGTGTCTACGGCGCAAATTATGCGAGCCTCATGGCGCGCGGCGAGGTCACGGTGGTCGAGGATCCCGAAGAGAAGATTGCGGGTCTAAAGCTCCTCATGCGGGCGCAGACCGGCAGAGACTTCGAAATCACAGCGCAACAGGCGGCGGGCGTCACAGTGTTCCGCTTTGACGCAGAGAGCTACAGCGTCAAGGAGAGAAAGAAGAAGTAAAGACAGTCAGGACAGCTGCAGGCAGCGAGCCAGCAATACACAAGAAGACTGTGTTATACAGCGCGACAGCGGGAGGAGAAAGAACAAAATGGCAGAAGTCCGGAAGATCGATTTGACTTGCCCGAGTTGCGGCGCAGAGATGCAGATTTCCGAAGACCAGAAGATGGCGGTTTGTCCCTATTGCCGGAAGAAACTCTATTTTGCAATGGAAAACGGCAAGCTGACCGCAAAGGAAGCCGAGGAGCGCTCCTACGGCGAGACCAGAGGAAAACTTCGCGCCGAAGCAGAGGCCGAGGCGGCCGAGGAGAGACGGAAGAGCTTCCGGAAGTGGAAGCATCGTCTGATCGGAATCAGTATATTTGTCGGCTTGGTTCTGGGGGCCGGTCTGTACGGCGAAGCCAAGAAGCAGCGCGTGGATCCCTTCCCCTATGTCACGGTCGAATTTTCCGGTGTGAGCGGCGAGGGTAAGGCGGAATTAAAGCGCGGCAACTACCCGGCTTCCGTGAACGAATATTATCTCGGCTATCAGGTAGAGCCGAGAGAACGCCTTTCAAACGGCGATACGGTGACCGTGCAGGCAACGAGCGATCGTTACCGGCTCACAAAGAGCGTGGAAAAGTACACTGTCACGGGGCTGGATAGTTATTTAAGCGACCTCAATACGCTGGACAGCACAAAACTCGAGATGCTGCACAGCACGAGCCTTGCAGCCATTCGAAAGACCTATTTTCCGAACAGCATCTCGGGCATCAAGCGGAGCGAGGAACTCTCGGCGAAGCCGGTGAAACTGGTGTTGCTCTCAAAGGGAAATAAGAATGTGCTGAGCGACATCTTTGAAATGACTTACCGCGGTCCTGACGGCAAGGAGAAGACCGTGTACCAGTGCACGCGCTACCGGAATGTGCTGTTCCGGAGCGGCAATAACACAAGCTTTGACTACAGCACCTATATGGCGACGGGGCACTCCGTATACCTCGGCAGCACCACGAACGACGACACGGCGAGCGGCTACGACACGCTCGAAGAGGCAGTGGCGGATTCCAGAAAGACCTCCGAGAGCGATATGACCGTTACGGAGCGGGATGAATAAACAAGATTTTTTGCGCAGAGAGCAGAGACTTTGTCTGCTTGCACGGAGGAGGGTGAAATGGCAATTCATATGAGCTTGCGCCTTGCGTGGCATAGTAAAGGCTGGAACGGACATATTTGCGACAGTCCGTGCGAGAATACTTATTGTGTGGGGCAGTATTCGTATCCGGGAACTAATATTGCCGAGAACCGAGACTTGGATTTTGAGACAGAACATGCCGGGGAGTCGTTTTCGCTCCATCCGTGTAAAGCAAGTTGTGGTTGCAGTGTCAATGCATTCGGAAAGGACCCGATTCAGATTCAAATTGAACCGCCGAAGTGGTGGAAAGAGGAAGATGCAGGTTCTGCCTGCATTACCTTGCCACCGGCTACAGCATGTACTTGGTGCTATGAAGCTATGTACAGCGATGCGGTATTGAACAAGACGAGTGCCTCTTACAAATATGATAACAACGAGCGCGCGGAGAAGGCTAAGGCATATTTTTCGCAGTTTGAGGCGGGAAAGTCTCTTGTTTTTTACTACGCGGGATTTAGCAATCCTTTTTCTGAGAATGAAGAAAACAATTATGTCGTGGTGGGGGTTTCTCGTCTCAAAGAGATTGGAGATTTTCAATACTATCCGAAGGTGTCGAAAGCAATATCGGAGAAATACGCCGGTGGAATGATATGGCAAAAACCGATTACATCCAATTATCCGGAGGAGGGCTTTTGTATTCCGTTTTGGGAGTACATGGATCGAGAAGAAGTCCTGAATCAATTGGTCATTCAACCGCAGCATAAAGCACCGTTTCAATTTGTCTCTCGTGAGATAGAGAATGACGATGCCATCGAGATTGTGAATCAATTATTGAGTGCGGTGGATGTACTGATTGCACTGGGTGACGATACGGAAAATTGGAGTGTGCGCAGAAAATGGCTGGGCAACATCTTAAATGAACTATGGACCGCACGCGGCCCCTATCCCGGGTTTGCGTCTGTTCTGGAAAATCTGGAACTCGGCGGAATCGAGGCTGATTATTTGAGGCTCGGAGATGAAGTTGAAATGAAACGTTTTCGCAATCAGGTCTGCGAGCTTTTGATGGGAAAACGGGATGAGGTTTTCGAACATGTATTCCCAGCAGATGAATTGAAAAGACTGCGCAGAGAGTTCCAATTGCGTGACGATGCGGAACAAAAATTATTGATGGATGTGCTTCCGCGTTTCGCACTTCCCGCGCAGCAAATGCATGCCATTTGATATGTACCCAGAATTCTGGACACATTGACTATCGTTAGGCACCGCAACTGGATGCTATCCTGTATTGTACAGGAGGCATCCAGTTTGTTTTCTTCTGGA
>NZ_DBHIHF010000018.1:0-60830 GCF_057248925.1 Stomatobaculum sp. | reverse complement strand
GATAAAACCCTCCTTACCGTGACACTTTCGTGTCCAGTAAAGAGGGTACATATCACAAATCAGAAAACGATAGGTCGGAAAACCACAAGATAAAATCAGGATTAGAAAAATCAGGATTAGAAAATCGCAGGGCAGAAACCCGCCAGACAAAAAGAACAGCATGGAAACAGGATGACAATAGTTTAAAAATGTTTTGAAATAGTCATTGACAGGCGGGAAAGCTGTGCTACAATCTAGTTAAAAGAAATTTTAAGGAGGTGATGCCGTATGGGAGAGAGCAGTATCTTTAAGGTGCTCTCGGATCCGCAGCGGCGCGACATTCTGGTCATGTTGCGGGACGGGCGTCTGAGCGCCGGGGAGATTGCGGAGCGGCTCGGTGTCAGCCCGCCGGCGCTCTCCTACCACCTGCGGCTCTTAAAGGGCGCAGAGCTGGTGAGCGAATATAAGGAGAAAAATTTTGTTTACTATGAACTGAACACATCCGTCCTGCAGGAATTGATTCTCTGGGTGGAACAGTTCGGAGGGAGGAAATCATGAAAAAAACAGTGTGGTTACTCGCGGTGCTTACTCTGATGGTTACAATCATTCCTCTGCAGACCATGCCTGCTTTGCTTCCCGTGGATTATTCAATCGGCGGAGAGGTGAGACGCTGGGGCAGTAAGTACAGCTATCTGATTTTACCCATGGTCACGCTTTTGATCACGCTGCTCTGGCAGTTTCTTGTGGCACACTTTGAACGCCGGGCCGTCGGCGATGACAAAGAGGCACAGGGAGCGGCGGCGAATGCAAAGGTGCTTGTATCGGTCGGGCTTGTGATGAATCTCTTTTTCTGCCTGTTGCAGGCCGGGCTGCTGTGGTCTGCGGCCTGGACCGCAGAGCATTTCGGAACTGCGGGAGGAGCGCAGGCGGGGGCGAGCATTGCGCAAACGGCGCAGAAAGCGATGTGTGTTCTGACAAGCGTTATGCTGATTGTGCTCGGCAACATCTTGCCGAAGACCCGGAAAAACCGCAATGTGGGCGTGCGCCTACCGTATAGCCGGTATAACGACATCACCTGGCAGAAGAGCAACCGCTTTGGGGGCACAGCCATGGTGATCGCCGGGCTGCTCGGCATGGTCAGTGCGCTGCTTGCGCCCTCCGCAGAACTTGCACTCGGACTGTTCACGGTATTTCTGCTACTCGCCGTTATAGCGACCACATGGTATTCAAGGAAAGTGTATTTGGAAGAAAGTGCAGAAAAATAAAATCAAAAAGAGCTTCTCTGTTTGTCTGCGATGAACGCAACAAGACCGTCCTGCAGGAGTTGATTTTCCGGGCGGAACCGTTCGGAGGGAGGAAAGCATGAAACAGCTTACAAGAATGATTGCGGCGCTCTGCCTGTTTGTGACGCTATTGGTTTTACGGGAGCTGCCAGCAGAGATACCGGCGCACTATGACTTTGCCGGAAACGTGACGCGATACGGCAGTAAGTACGAACTTTTGATATTGCCGGTGATCTTACTTTTGGTTTCCTTCGGCAGCCGCTTTCTACTGCTTCATTTTCATAGAAAGGCGGAACAGGCGGAGAGTGACAAGGAAAGACAGGCGGCCGCAGCGAATGCCAAGGTGCTCGGCATTGTGATTTTCCCGCAGACCCTGATCTTAAGCTGCATACAGGGTGTGTTCCTCTATAACACCGTGCTCGCCCTGCGGGGCGAAAGCTTCCTCAGCACCCTCGCGGGCGATAAGCTCCTGACCATACTCTTCGGGGCGCTGCTCGTGCTGGTCGGCAATGTTTTGCCGAAGTGTAAGCGAAACGGCTTGGTCGGCTTCCGCCTGTCCTGGACCAGATATAACGACATCACCTGGCAGAAGAGCAACCGCTTTGCGGGGATCATGCTGGTCGCGGCGGGGATACTCGGCATTGTCAGCACTGCGTTTTCGCCGAAGGGCTACGGGATGTTGCTACTTGCTGTCTATACCATGGCGGCAATCGTAATTTCGATCGTGAGGGCGTGGCAGGTGTATCGGGAAGAAAAGGCAAAGGAGCAGAGCTGAGGCTGAAGCAGTGCCGGACACAACGGAACGCGTAACTTACGAAAAGCCTGTGTATGGCGAAATAGTAAAAAAAGAAGTATGATAAGCCTTCGTACCGCCACGCGGTGCGAAGGAGGATTTTATCGTGAAGGTTATTTTTGTGAACGGCAGCAGCCATGCGAACGGTACCACCATGCAGGCAGTCAAGGAGATGCAGAAGATTTTCTCTGCGGAAGGGGTGGAGACCGAGGTTGTACAGCTCGGCAATCAGCCCATACGTGACTGCATCCAGTGCGGTTATTGCGGGACGCACGATGCCTGCGTGTTTCGGGATGACGCGGTGAATCAATTTACGGCGCTCGCCAAAGAGGCCGATGGTTTTGTCTTTGCGACACCCGTTTACTATGCGCATCCGAGCGGACGGATTCTGGCTTTCCTTGACCGGGCGTTTTACTCCGTGCAGAACGTCGAGAATCCCTTTGCCTTTAAGCCCGGCGCTTCGATTGCCGTCGCGAGAAGAGGCGGCACCACGGCGTCCTTTGATGTGCTGAACAAATACTTCGGGATTTCGCAGATGCCGGTCGCAGGCTCCACCTATTGGAACATCACCCACGGCCTGACCGCGGAAGATGCCGCCAAGGACCGGGAAGGCATGCAGACCATGCGAAACCTTGCCCGGAATATGGTCTGGATGATGCGAAGCTTTGCACTCGCAAAAGAGCAGGGCATTCCGTACCCGGAGACCGAGGGCGAGGCAGTGACCAACTTTATACAGCGAGAAGACTGAGAGGATATAAAAGAAAGAGTCACGAGGGTGGCTCTTTTTTCGTAATCGCGTTAAACTTATAATTAACAGGAAAATCATATCGAAAGGTGTTACGTAATATGAGAAGGGAGAGGTAATGGGGGATGCTTTAACTTGGGTTTGCCCGAACTGCGGTTATGAGTTTTCCGCGCAGCTGGGATTTGGTTTCAGATACCCTTGGGTTTGCCATCAGCTGATTCAGAAAGCGCGTGCCGGTGCATACGGAGCCGAGTGGCAGGATTTGGTAGAAACATATCCCGGAACCTTTCTGGATGGGGACCTCGTGTTGCTTCGGTGCGAGAACTGTGGTAGCTATGATAACGACGCATTGCTGACAGCCTATATTCCGAAGGATGCCGAATTACAGGCAAAGCCGATTGCGGAAAAACACTGGACAGTGCCCGAGGAGGAAGGGTACGAACTCTACGGGGCTTACGAACACCGCTGCAAGGACTGCGGCGGAAAGATGCGTGCTTTTTCGATGCAAGATGTTTTGAAAAATAAAGTCGACAAGATATGCCCGCGCTGCAAGACAGCCTTAAAGGTGAATGAATTTTATTGCTGGGATTAAGCGCTTTGCTACGGAGCGTAGCAAGAAAAATCTGAAATGTAAGCCCATGTTTCTTGAGTGCCGCTGCGAGTTTTTTATACTGATGCCATCAAGAAACAGGAGGTCAAAGCATGACAATCGCAGAAACAATTAAAACCCTTCGGAAGACAGCAGGCATGTCACAGGAACAGTTGGCAGAGAAGCTGCATGTTTCGAGACAGGCCGTTACCAAGTGGGAGACCGAGGGCGGCACACCGGACATCGAGAACCTTCGAGCAATCGCAGCTCTGTTTGGAATCACCGTAGACGAACTCCTCTCGGGGGAGACAAAAGTGCAAGCGGCAGCGGCGCATCGCTATGAGAGCGTCACTGAATACGATATCGATGAAGTGAAACACTACGATATGAAGTTCGGCAGCGCAAAAGAAGTATTCCTTTCCGGCCATCGGGGAGAGAAACTGCGCATCCGCCTGGTATCGAATACCCTTGCCTCGCTGCAGAGTGATTTTAAAATCAAACTGGACGATACAAAGCGGCGGCTGGATCTGGAACTGCTCCGAAAGAACGAAATGAGCGAGAGCGCCTCGAAAGAGGGGCTCAGCATCTACGCGGAACTCCCGGCGGCCTATCTCGGAAAAGTGGAGTGTGCGGTCAATGCAGAACTTGTAAGCCTCTGCTCACTGGACTGCGAGCGCATTGAGCTCGGCGGAAGGAATCGGAAATTGCTTCTCGATGCGGTTCCCGGCACCGTGGAAATTGACAGCAATCTTGATATGGAGATTCGCTGCCGAAGCCTGCCGGTTTCGCTGGAACTGAACCAGCTTTCGGCCTGCTCGAGAGTCTATGTCCCGGCGGATGCGGTCTTTTCGGCAAAGGCAAAGGGCATAGGCACACGGATTTCCTATGCGAACGAGGGGAAGGCAACAGAGCCCTTTGATACGCCCGATGCAGAAAAGCGGATTGAACTGAACGGGATTAAGAGTGAGCTGGTGATTAGCAGAGAAGCGTAAGAAAAGGGAAAAGGTAGAAGAGAAGGGCGCCGCTCCGAAGAGAGGGGCGCTCTTTGTATGTGGGTATTTCGATAAAGAGATTGAGCAAACGTGAAAAAAATGAGAGAATAAAGGCAACAAAATCGCAAGGAGGTGGAACTATGGCGAATACCGTAGAAGTTTCGAGTAACATCTGGAACTGGATCAACACATCCGTGCAAGTCCCCACTGCCGTGCGGGAGAAGTTTGAACAGTGGAGGAGCGGGGAAAAAAAGCCCACGTTCTCGCAGCTAGAGGAGTTCAGCCGCAAAATACATGTTCCGATCGGCTATTTCTTTTTGGAAAGGCAGCCGCAGGAGCACTTTAAACTGCTTGAGTTCCGAACGGTGGATAGCAGGCAATTGCAGGACCCAAGCCGTGAGTTGATTGACACACTGCGGCAAATGGAGAGCATTCAGGAGTGGATGCGAGACGATATGATTGCGGGTGAGAATGAAGAAAACCGCTATGTCGGATCGTTACGCGGGAAAAAGGGCATAGCGGAATTGGCTGCGATGGTTCGGGAGACCTTATCCTTACCAAACGATTGGTATGAAACGGTAAAGTCCGCTACAGAGTCGTTTCGACTTCTCAGAGAAGCAATCAGTAGAGTGGGCGTGCTGGTGATGATGAATGGCATTGTCGGGGGAAATACGCACAGAGCACTTGATATTTCGGAGTTTCGCGCATTCACGCTGATTGATGCATACGCGCCGCTGATTTTTATCAATGCCGCAGATTCGGAGAGTGGAAGAGTGTTTTCGCTTTTGCACGAGTTTGTGCATATCGGTCTCGGAAGAAACAGCTTCTTTAATGCGCGAGAGGGCGAGATGGTATTTGTCCGTCCGGAGGAGACACTCTGCAATGCAGTTGCGGCAGAGCTTCTGGTACCGCGCAGAGCTTTTTGCAGTGCGTGGGAGAACACGGAAGGAACGATAGAGCGCAAAGTGCAGGAGCTGAGTAAATATTTTAAATGCAGCCAGTCTGTCATTGCACGCCGTGCTCTGGATGAGGCATACCTCACGGAGGAACAGTACCGAGAACTGATTGCAAAGGCGACCATGTTGGCGAAGAAAGCACGCGGTGGCGGTGATTACTACAGGACGCAGGCTAGCAGAATGGACCATCGTTTTTTACAGGCTTTGGATGCAAGCGTGCAGGAAGGAAAAACGCTGTATACGGAAGCCTTTCGCCTGACGAATACAAATCGAGTTACCTTTGATAAGTTGATCGAGAAGGTGCAAGGTGAGAGCGTATGAAGCGGGAGATTTTTCTGATTGATACGAATGCCTTTATCTCACCGTATCAGGCATACTATCCGTTTGATTTGGCACTGTCTTTCTGGGATTTCTTGGAACAATCCATGGCAACCGGGGACATTGTCCTGTTGGATGTGGTTTATGATGAGGTTACCAAGGGTGATGATACCTTGAGTCAATGGCTTTCCGGCGTGGCACCTCAACGCATGAAACACGGACAAGCAGATATACTGGATGTATATAAGCAAATTTTAAATGATATTCAGCAGGCCAAAACGCACACGGGGCAGCCGCTTTACAATGCGAAGGCATTGAATGAATGGTCACAGAATGACATTGCGGATCCCTGGTTGGTGGCTACCGCAAAAGCCAGGGACTACACATTGGTGAGTTTTGAAAGCCCAAGCGGAGCTCTTGGAGCATCAACACTGGGGCGTGTCAAGATACCGGATGAGGCAAAGAAATTCGGGGTAAAATGCTGTAATCTCTTTGATATGATGCGGGCTTTACACTTTCAATTCAAATGAGTGAAAAAATAAAAAGACCATCTCCGGATGGTCTTTTTTGTCTGTAAAACCCCCTTCCGCTGTGCTATGATGTATAAAATGCGTAAGAAAAACGTAAGAAATGAATTCCGGACTTGGAGAAAATGCTGTAGGGGGGAGTCGGAAACGTGGCTACGTCGGTCAAAGTTCTGAATAATACGACAGAGAAGCTTCTGGATGATTTGAAGGATACCATACGCAAGGGGAGCAAGGTCTCGATTGCGGCTGCCTGCTTTTCCATCTATGCCTATCAGGCCTTGCAGAAAGAACTGGAAGGGGTTGAAGAATTCCGCTTTCTCTACACTGCGCCGAGTTTTGTGGATGACAGCGCGAGAGGGCTGGGAGACAGAGAGAAGCAGAGAAAGGAATTTTATATTCCACAGTTTTCCGGAGAGTCCGGTCTCTACGGGACGAAATTCGAGATTAAACTCCGGAATGAACTCACGCAGCGCGGCATTGCGAGAGAGTGCGCGGCGTGGATTCGGAACAAGGCGAAATTCAAAGCCAATGCGGGGGATGAGGGCATTTCCGGTTTTATGACGATAGAGTCCTCTCTTTCGACAACGGCCTATAACTCCCTTCAGGAATTTACCACCGTTGATTTGGGAGTAGAGCGCGGGAACCGTCTTGTTGAGAACCTAGTCCGCATGGAAGAGGAAGCGGGACAGGAGACCGAACTCACCAAATCCTTTGTCCGGGACTTTGAGTCGCTTTGGAACAATCGGAGCAGAATGCAGGATGTGACCGAGGCGGTCATTCAGAGAATCAGCTCCGTCTATGAGGAGAATGCGCCGGAGTTCATCTATTTTATGACGCTCTACCATGTGTTTCATGAATTTCTGGACGATATCTCCGAGGATGTGCTGCCGAACGAGGCGACCGGATTTAAGCAGAGCAAAATCTGGAGCCTGCTCTATGACTTTCAGCGCGATGCGGTGCTTGCCATCATCAATAAACTTGAGACCTACAATGGCTGTATTCTGGCAGACAGCGTGGGACTCGGAAAAACCTTCACGGCTCTCGCGGTGGTCAAGTACTATGAGAGCCGCAACAAGTCCGTGCTGGTGCTCTGCCCGAAGAAGCTCTCGGAGAACTGGAACACCTATAAGGACAATTATGTCAACAATCCGATTGCATCGGATCGCCTGAACTATGACGTGCTCTTTCATACCGACCTGTCCCGCAGCGGCGGACAGTCAAACGGGCTGGATCTGGATCGCCTGAACTGGGGCAATTACGACTTGCTCGTGATTGATGAATCCCATAATTTCAGGAACGGCATCGGTACCCACAGCAATACCCAGGACAACCGCTATCAAAAACTCATGGAGAAGGTGATACGCGCGGGCGTAAAGACCAAGGTTTTAATGCTCTCTGCGACACCGGTCAATAACAACTTCTCGGATTTAAAGAATCAACTTGCGCTTGCCTACGAGGGCAATGCCGGACAACTCGATCAAAAGTTAAAGACGAAGAAGAGCATTGACGACATCTTCCGCCAAGCCCAGAAGGCCTTTAACAGCTGGAGTAAGGAAGAGCCCGAAGAGCGGAGCACGGAGAAACTGCTCTCCGCCCTGGATTTTGACTTCTTTGAGCTTTTGGATAGTGTGACCATAGCGCGCTCCAGGCGTCACATTGAGAAGTACTACGACACGGCGAAAATCGGAACCTTCCCTGCGCGCTTAAAGCCCGTTTCCGTGCGCCCGGGGCTCACGGATTTGAATCTGGATATCAGCTACCGGAAAATCGCGGAGCAACTCCTGAAGCTTACCCTAAGCATCTATATGCCGTCGAAGTACATTCTCCCCAGTAAGCTCGGGAAATACAGGGACTTAACGCACAATAAGGGAGAGAATCTCACGCAGCGCGGGCGCGAGCAGGGCATTTGTAGGCTCATGAGCATAAATCTCCTAAAGCGTCTCGAGAGCTCGGTACATGCGTTTTGTTTAACCTTGACACGAATCAAGGACACTCTGGATACGACCATTGAGAAAATAGACCGCTATGACAGTACGCGCAGAGACGATAGCGTCGCAGATTCGGTAAACGGCATCGACTTTGATCTCGATGATGAAAACAATGACCTCTTTCAGGTGGGCAAGGAAATACACATTTCGCTTGCGGATATGGACTGGGTCAGCTGGCGGGCGGAGCTCAAAAAAGATCAAGAGATTCTGAATGAGCTCATTCAGCTGATAGCGGCGGTTACGCCCGCACACGACAGCAAGCTGCAGGAGCTCTTTAACCTGCTCTCGGAAAAAATAGAACACCCGATTAATGAAGGCAACAAGAAGGTACTCATCTTCTCGGCATTTTCCGACACCGCGGAGTATCTCTATGAACAAGTCAGTGTCTTTGTGAAAACACGCTACGGACTGGATACCGCCATCATTACGGGAAGTGTAGACGGAAAGAGCACGGTAAAACAGTTTCCGGCAACCCTCAACAATGTACTCACCTGCTTTTCTCCGATTTCCAAGGGCAGAGAACTCCTCATGCCGGACAGCAAGGTGGATATCGATGTTCTGATTGCGACCGACTGTATCTCCGAGGGACAAAACCTGCAGGACTGCGACTATCTGATTAACTACGACATCCACTGGAACCCGGTGCGCATCATCCAGCGCTTTGGGCGCGTGGACCGCATCGGCAGCCGGAATGCCTGCATTCAGCTGGTCAACTTCTGGCCGGATGTATCGCTCGACGAGTACATTAATCTGAAAGCCCGCGTGGAGAGTCGCATGAAGGCGACCATACTGACGGCGACCGGAGACGATGACCTCATCAATGCCGAGGAAAAAGGAGATCTGGCATACCGAAAGGCGCAGCTTCGGCGCATGCAAGAAGAAGTCGTGGACATAGAAGAGAGTTCGAACGGCATCTCGATTATGGACCTCGGGCTCAATGAATATCGTCTGGACTTGATGGAATACATGAAACACGACGGTGCCATCGAGACAAAGCCGCGCGGACTCCATGCGCTGGTGCCCGCAACAGAAGAACTGCCGGCGGGTGTCATTTTTGTGCTCAAAAACATTCAGGACAGTGTGAACATAGACGGGCGAAATCAGATTCACCCGTTCTATTTGGTGTACCTAAGGACAGACGGTAGCGTGGTCTGTGACTACCTGCACCCAAAGCAGTTGCTCGGCGATTTGCGTCTGCTCTGCAAGGGAAGAACAGAACCCCTGCAGGAACTCTGTGCGCGCTTTAACCGGGAAACACAGGACGGACGCGATATGAAAGCAGTCTCAAAGCTGTTGGGACAGGCGATTGATTCCATCTTGCAGGTTAAGGAAGAGAGTGATATCGACAGTCTCTTCACACCCGGCGGCACGACGGCCTTAAAGAGTCAGGTCTCCGGACTCGGCGATTTTGAATTGATTTGTTTCCTGGTAGTCCAATGAGAGAGGTGCGAGTGTGCTGAACCTTCCGAAGTCCACGGAATTGGACATGAAAATCACCAAGCAGAAGTTCTATGACAAGATAGAGATTTCACCGGAGGTCAAGCGGGCTCTTGTGGAACAAATCAAAGAGATTCGCTGGGTCAATAAGCTCTCTCCGGATACACTCAATTTACAGCCGGGAACCAAGGTCACAGAACTCGAAGTGTTTCTCATACATCTAAAGGAGCAGGAACTCGATGAACGGGTACTGCGGCAGATAGACCGGGAACTCCCGTATCATCTCCTGTTTCTGCTGGAATATGAAAAACAGTACAAAGCCGTAATCGGCTACAAAGAAGCGGCAGAGGCAGGCACGGCCGCATTTAAAGTGAACCGCTACTATGCGACCGAATGGGGCAGCGAAACGGAACTTCGCTTGGAACTCTGTGGCCTGGATATCGATGCGGTCTATGAAAATTGTGTGAGGCAAATTGCGGGGGCGGCGCTTACCGGAGCGCAGGGCAGCGATTTGCGGGAGAGCGTAGAGAACGCAGTGCAGCAAGAGAAGTTGGGGCGACAGCTTGCAGCTCTGGATGCAAGGATACGGAAGGAAAAACAGCCGAAGAAGAAGTTTGAATTGGTGCAGGAGAGGAAGGCATTACAGAAATTATTACTTGATTAGAAGTGAGGTGAAGTATATTGAATTTGTTATATAATTTGCTGCTTTCACTTAGCGCAACATTCTGGATGGTTGTCTTGTATGGGATCAAAGAGAAGTGGAGCATAGGAGCACTATCGACGTGGATGGTGGGAGTTCTATTATTGATAGTTCCGATTATTCTTTCAGCGATTTCTCTATGTATCGCAAGAAAGCTTGGAACATATTCTTTGCGAGAGTGTGAGGAAATAACTCTGGCAGATAATGAATTTGTTCCGACATATCTCGGGTATTTCTTTGCGGCGTTGTCAGCACCGGATAGAACAACTATGTCCTTTTTGTTCGGAATTGTGTTTGTGTTTACATTTTTACTTAAAACACAATATTTCAACCCGGTATACTTGCTGTTTGGATATCACTATTATCACATCAAAACGAATAGCGGGACTAAAGTGTTTGCCATTATAAAGGGAAAAGTGATTCGAAATTGCAGCGATGTAAATTTCGAATATTTAAAGCGGATTAATGATTCGACATATTTGGTGACGAGGAGGGACGCATCATGATGACGCATATATTTGCAAAGATACGAGAGAAGGGGAAGGTAAATAAATACCGAATGATACTTTCGGTTGAAGAAGAGATATATCAGCAGGTGAATGTATTAGTACCGAGTACATATCTGTACAGCCCTGAGAGTGTTCTTCAGCCGGATGAGTGGTATCGATTAGAAGGGTTTTCTGAAACGCCTTATGCAATTGATTTAATCAAGAACTCCTTTTCAAGTGTAGACTTTCCTTTATTGCAAAAAAAAGAGTATGATAAGGTAGATTTTCTGTTTGTTGATATCAAGGGCAGCATATTCTTTCAGAGAATTGGAAGAGCAAAGGCTATAAAGAAGAAGGGTGTGCTTTGGTTTGGGGAAGGATATCAATACTCAAATGATGTGGGATTATTTGTACTAAATGAATGCCCGGATGCAATTTACGTAAGAGAAGAAGATGTGCTATATTTCAGAAATCTTGAGAGAATTAACGGGATATTCAAAAGAATTACTGATTTATATAGAGAGGCTACAGAGCAAGAAGTTGAGCAGTTTCTTCAGAATGAATTTCTTGCTATCGAAGAAGGGTTTTCCGTAGCGAATGTTGGAATCACAAGCAGGAAACGCATAGCTTTAGCAACAGACAAACTATCTAAAATTGATGGCTCTAAAAAAATAAAATCACTTTCATATATTCGAGAATACTGCCCGGAACTTGTTACAGACGATCAAAGACTTAGAATTACTTCTGAAGATGATTTGAAGAAGGTGTTATATGGAATAGATGAACGCTTCTATACAACTGAGATAGGGGAGGAAAAGCGTCTTGCGAACTCAGTAATTCCACTTAATCGCTAATAGTATCCTTCATCGGAATAGAGTATAGAATTTCAAAGGAGGCCCCATGACCCATCTAAAACTTCACTCCCTCGACAAAGTCGCCGCGAACATTGACGCCATCGCGGCGCTTTTTCCGAACGCGGTGACCGAGGTGTTGCGCGACGGAAAGACAGAGCGCGCCATTGATTTTGATGTGCTCCGGCAGGAGCTCTCGGACAGCATTGTGGAGGGGCGCGAGGAGCGCTATCAATTCACCTGGCCGGACAAGCGGAAGGCCGTACTTGCGGCAAATGCGCCGATTACCGCCACCCTCCGCCCGATGATTACCGACAGTGTCGGTAAAGACGGCACGCCCGGCGGTTTTGACAGCGAGAACCTCTACATTGAGGGCGACAATCTGGAAGTCCTGAAACTTTTGCAGGAGACTTATCTCGGTAAGGTCAAGATGATATACATTGATCCGCCCTACAATACCGGCAATGATTTTGTCTATGAGGATGACTTTGCGCAGAGCGCAGTCGAGTATCTCGCAGGTAGCGGGCAGTACGATGAAGCCGGGAATCGCATGGTCACGAATACCGAGAGCAACGGTCGTTTCCATACGGACTGGCTCAATATGATATATCCGCGGCTTAAGCTTGCAAAGGGGCTTCTCAGGGACGATGGAGTTATTTTTATTAGTATAGACGAGAATGAAGTAAGTACGTTAAAGCTGATTTGCGATGAGATTTTCGGGGAAAGCAATTTTGTTTCTGAATTAATTTGGTCGGCCGGTAGAAAAAATGACTCTAAGTATATTTCTATTTCTCACGAATATGTATTGTGCTATTTCAAGGATGCGCAGTATATACGAGACAACAGAATTCTATGGAGGGAGAAGAAACAAGGCCTTGATGCTATCTATTCGGAATACGAAGCGTTAAAGAAAACATTCGGATCTGATTGCGAGTTAATTGAGAGGGAATTAAAACGCTGGTATAAAAACTTGCCAGATGGACATCCCGCAAAGGATCACGATCATTATGATAGAGTCGATGAAAAAGGAATTTTCTTTGCGGATAATATTTCATGGCCTGGTGGAGGTGGACCGAAGTATACAGTTTTACACCCCATTACCCAAAAACCTGTTAAAACACCATCGCGCGGATGGCTTACAAATGAAAAGACCATGCAGGAGTGGATCAGTCAAGGCCGAGTTGCATTTGGAAAAGATGAAAATGCAGTACCTACGTTAAAGTCGTATTTAAAGGACAGAGAATATAGTGTTCCTTACAGTGTTTTCTACAAAGACGGAAGGGCAGCATCAAAACGTCTTGCCACGCTATTGGGAGAAAAGGTATTTGAAAATCCTAAGGATGAAGAAGTTATACAGAGAATAATACAGTTTTGCGGTACTGAAGATGGGGATATAGTTGTTGATTTCTTTTCGGGATCAGCAAGCACAGCCCATGCACTATTCCTAGCAAATGTGGAGCAAAGAAAGCACAGAAAATTTATCCTGGTACAAATTCCGGAACAGATTTCGACAGAAAGTGGAGGCTCCGAAAAGGCAAAAAAAGTAGCGAAAAATGCGATTGCACTTCTTGATGCAATTCATGCGCCACATAATATCTGCGAAATCGGCAAGGAGCGCATCCGCCGCGCGGGCAAAAAGATACGCGAGGAGGCGGGAGAGGCAGCTGTCGGGCAGGACTTTGGTTTCCGCTGCCTGCGCCTTGACAGCAGCAATATGGAGGATGTCTACTACGAGCCGGAGAAGCTCGGGCAGCAGGATCTCTTCTCGCAGGTGGACAATGTGAAAGAGGGGCGCACGGCGGAGGATCTATTGTTCCAGGTCATGCTGGATATGGGCATTCCGCTCTCCTCAAAGATTTCGGAGCGCGACATTGCGGGGAAGAAGGTCTTCGATGTGGGAGAGGGCTTCCTGCTTGCCTGCTTTGACAGTGCGGTCACGGAAGAAGTGGTCACGGAAATCGCAAAGCAAAAGCCGCAGTATGCGGTGCTCCGCGACAGTTCCATGGCGTCGGACAGTGTCGCGACCAACTTTGAGCAGATCTTTGCGAGCTACAGTCCGGAGACCGAACGGAAGGTGCTGTGATGATGAAATTTAATTTCAAGATTCAGCAATATCAGACCGACGCGGTGAATGCGGTTGCGGAAGTGTTTCGCGGGCAGCCCTTTGTCAGCGCGGTTTCCTACCGCAGGGATTTGGGAACACTTCCGGTAGCGCAGCAGCAGTTGAGCCTGGTCGGCAGTGCCGATGCGCCGGAGGAGCTCAGCACCGAGGACTTGGAGAACGATGCCGGCTTTAAGAACGAAGAACTGCATCTCACGGACGCGCAGTTACTTGAGAACATTCGCGCGGTGCAGCGCGGCAACGGCCTGCAGGAATCTGCCGTTCTGGCAGCGGCGCAGGGGCGCTTGGGGCTGGACATTGAGATGGAGACCGGCACGGGAAAGACCTATGTTTATATCAAGACCATGTTCGAGTTAAACCGCCTCTACGGTTGGAGTAAATTCGTGGTTGTGGTGCCGAGCATTGCGATCCGCGAGGGTGTAAAAAAGAGCTTTGAAATCACGGCCGAGCACTTTATGGAGTGCTACGGCAAGAAGGCGCGCTTCTTTGTCTACAACAGCTCGAACCTGAATCAGCTGGATGCCTTTTCGAGCAATGCCGGGCTCAACGTGATGATCATCAACACCCAGGCCTTTGCGGCTTCACTGAATGAAGATAAGAATGTGGAGGGCCGGAAGGGCGATGCGGCGGCGCGCATTATTTTTACGGCGAGGGATAGCTTCGGTTCCCGCAAGCCGATTGATGTGATTGCGGCGAACCGCCCGATTTTAATTCTCGATGAGCCGCAGAAGATGGGCAACGAAAAGGATTCGGTCACGCAAAAGGCGCTCCGGAATTTTAAGCCGCTCTTTTCGCTTTACTACTCCGCGACGCATAAAACGAATCACAATGCGGTCTATGCGTTGGATGCCTTGGACGCCTACAACCGGCGTCTGGTCAAGAAGATTGAGGTAAAGGGCTTTGAGGTGAAGAATCTGCCCGGTACGAACCAGTATCTCTATCTCGAGGATCTTGTGTTATCGGCAAAAAAGCCGCCGTGCGCGCGCATCGAACTGGAGGTTCGGCATAAGAATGGGGTGAAGCGGGAGCTGCACCTCTTGGGGCAGGGCGATAACCTCTACTATATTTCCAAGGAGATGGAGCAGTACAAGGGACTGGTGATTTCGGAAATCGATGCGTTTGCCGGAGAAGTGCATTTCACAAACGGCTTGACCCTAAAGAAGGGGAATCTGGTTGGCGACGAGTCAAAAGAACTGCCTCGCCTGCAAATCCGCGAGACCATCATCTCCCACCTGGAAAAGGAGCGGCAGCTGTTTAAACTCGGTATCAAGACCTTGTCCCTCTTCTTCATCGATGAAGTGGCCAAGTATCGGCAGTATGATGAGGCTGGCAATGAAGTCCTGGGCGAGTACGGCCGCATCTTTGAAGAGGAATACCGCGCTTTGCTGCCGCAGTACCGTACGGATTTAGATCCCCCCTATACAGCTTATCTCGATGCGGCGGATGCCGCTTCGGTGCACCGAGGGTATTTCAGCATTGACAAAAAGGGACACTGCGTGGACAGCGCGCTGAAGCGCGGTTCGGACCTCTCGGATGATATTTCCGCTTATGACCTGATTCTAAAGAACAAGGAGCGGCTGCTCTCTTTTGAAGAGCCGACACGCTTTATTTTCTCCCACTCGGCGCTCCGCGAGGGCTGGGACAATCCGAATGTCTTTCAGATTTGCACCTTAAAGCACAGCAATAACACGACAAATAAGCGCCAGGAAGTGGGGCGCGGACTGCGCCTTTCCGTGGATCGGAGCGGCAACCGCATGGATTGGTCTGTACTCGGTGAGAATGTCCAGAAGATTAATCTCCTGACTGTCATTGCGAGCGAGAGCTATGCGGGATTTGTGGACGATTTACAGAAGGAGACCGAGGCAGAGCTTCGGGAGCGTCCCAAGAAGGCGACGCCGTCCTATTTTGCTGGTAGAACGGTGCATGCGGATGGAAAGACAACGAAGCTCAGCGAGGACCAGGCACTGGAGATTTACACCTATCTGGTTCAAAATGCCTATGTTGATAGTCATGCCGGAGTGACAGAAGTTTATCGAAGTACTGCAGAATATGCGCCTCTTCCGGAAGATTTAAAACCGTTTGAGGCAGAGATTCACCGTCTGGTGCATGCGATTTACGATCCGTCGCAGCTGGCTTCGCTCTATACGGACGGCAACAAGACCAAAATCAATGAGAATCCGTTGAACGAGCGCTTCTACAAAGAGGAGTTCCAGAAGCTCTGGACGGCCATTAACCACAAGTACGCCTATACGGTGGACTTTCAGTCCGAGGAGCTGATTCAAAAGGCCATCGCGCACATCGACCGCGAGCTCTATGTGAGCCGCCTGCAGTACACGGTCACCGCGGGCAGTCAGGCGGAGAAAATCACGGCGGAGCAGGTGAAGGAAGGCAGTAGCTTCTTCGCGGCAAAATCGCGCACCGAGACGCTTCGTACGGCGCCGCAGAGCACCCTTCGCTATGATTTAATCGGCGCGGTTGCCAAGGGAACGGTGCTCACCAGACGCACCGTCGCGGCCATTTTGCAGGGCATAGACGCGAGTCGCTTTGCGCTGTACCGGCAGAACCCCGAGGAATTCATTGCAAAGGTCATACGGCTGATCAACGAGCAGAAGGCGACCATGATTGTGGAGCACATCCGCTATGACACGTTGGAGGGAAGGTATGACAGCGATATCTTCACCGCCGAGGCGCACAAGGTGCCGTTAGACCTGGCATTCAAGGCGGACAAGGCCATTCAGGACTATGTCTTTACGGACGGCAGTGCCGAAAAGAGCGTGGAGCGCCGCTTTGCGGAAGAGATGGATAAGGCGGAAGAGGTCAAGATTTATGCAAAGCTCCCGAAGGGATTCCAAATTCCGACCCCGGTCGGCAATTACTCGCCGGACTGGGCCATTGTATTCCGTGAGGGCAGTGTAAAGCACGTGTACTTCATTGCCGAAACCAAGGGCAGCATGAGTAGCCTGGACTTAAGACCCATTGAGAAGGCAAAGATAAGCTGCGCAAAGCGGCTCTTTGAAAAGCTGTCAAACGGAAGCGTGCACTATGAGCATGTGGACAGCTATAAAAGTCTGCATGACATGATTTCGTTCTAAATATGCGACTTTTGTAGTTTGGAAAAAGAAAACAGAACCGGCGTGTTCGATTCGCGCCGGTTCTGTTTCATTTTCCGGTTGCAATTGCAGTCAATCAAGATGATCAAGCTCCTTATGATGCTTTCCCATAGGAATGACCATAGGCGCATCTGAAGTAGGATCTGTAATGACCTTACTATCAAGCCCGTATACATCTTTTATAAGTTTTTCACTAATCACATTTTCGGGTCTTCCTTCGGCATAAAGATTCCCTGATTTGAGGGCAAATATATAGTCTGCGTATCTTACAGAGAGATTGATATCGTGCAGAACCATAATGACGGTAGTCTTCTTAGTCCTGTTTAGCTCTCCAAGCAAATCAAGAATCTCTACCTGATATGCTATGTCAAGAAATGTCGTTGGCTCATCTAAAAATAATATATCAGTCTGCTGAGCAAGTGCGAGTGCTATCCACACCCTTTGACGCTGTCCTCCGGAAAGCTCATCTACCGCTCTGTCTCGAAGCTCGGTTACACCCATAGTCTGCATAGCTTCTTCAATCGCCTTAAAGTCTTTATCATCCAATCCCCGAAATACCTTCCTGTAAGGGAAGCGCCCTCTGCTAATCAAATCATAGACGGTTATTCCCTCGGGTACCAGTGGCGATTGTGGCATCAGGCTGATTATTTTTGATATTTCCTTAGACGAATACTCGGATACAGGCTTATTATCCAGATAAATATCTCCGCTCATGACTTTGTTTAATCTGCAAAAGGTCTTTAGAAGAGTGGATTTGCCACAGCCGTTTGAGCCTATGATCACGGATATTTTTCCTTCAGGTATGGTCAGATTAAGACCATTTATGATTGCCTTCCCATCATAACCGGCCACCAGGTTTTTGGCTTCTAATACGTGGTTTCCCATTAATTCACACCTCTTTTATTCATTCGAATGAGCAGATACAGCATATACGGTGCTCCTAAAAGCCCTGTGATAACACCTACAGGATAGTGTACCGGAAATGCATGAAAAGCCACCAAATCTGCTCCTAAAGTAAGTGTTGTGCCAACCAGTCCCGCAGGAATAAGACTTGATTTCCCCTTTCCTGCAAGGCTTGCGGCAATAGGTCCCGAAAGAAATGCTACAGATGCGATAGGTCCTGTGACAGAGGTTGCAAATGAAACAAGTATAACTGCACCGATTATCATTACCGAATAGGTAAATTTTGTATTTAGCCCAAGTGATACTGCGAAGTTGTCTCCCAGAGGAATGATCTCCATATGTCTTGAAAGTGAAACCAATGCAATGGTGATTGTTGCAACTACCAAAACAAGTGCAGGCACATCTTCCATCTGTACGCCATTTAAGCTTCCGCTCAGCCACTGCATGGTAGTCCCTACATCATACTCCGCAGCTTTTGCCAGTAGATAAGAAGTAACGGCTCTTAAAAGCGCTGAAATTCCTATGCCGATAAGTATCATTCTTCCATAGGTAAAATGCCCTTTAATCACTGAAAGTTTGTAAATAATGAAAGCCGTTGCAATTCCAAATATCATCGCTAACAAGGACACTATGCTTCCCCTAAGTCCAAGCACCAGTATGAGAAACACCGCTGCTGTGCTTGTTCCTGCGGAAATTCCGATTACATCCGGCGAAGCAAGTGGATTGTGTAACAATGTTTGAAATACATAGCCCGCCATTCCAAAGGCAAACCCGGAAAATACAGCTCCCATCATCCTCGGAAGCCTCACATTTTCTACTGCATAAGATACCCCGTCAATTGTTTCGCCAAGTAAAACCCTGATCACATCTCTTATGGGATAGGACACACTTCCAAAGCAAAGTTCACAGGCTGATAGAATAAGGGTAAGGCCAAGAAGGGCAAGTACAACAAGCCTCCATCGAAGAGTCCTTTTCTTATATCCTGCATTCAGTTCTGTCATAGACTCTTTACCCTCCCTTTCCGAATGGCCAGAATGAATACCGGTGCACCAAGGACGGCAGTAATGATACCCACTTCAGTCTCTCCCGGCAAGCTTATTATTCTTCCTATTACGTCTGAAATAAGCATAAGTATAGCTGAGCCTAGAAAAGAAAGAGGCAGCATTTTACTCATTTCACTTCCAAATATCAGCCTTATAATATGGGGAATGATAAGCCCTACAAAGCCTATCGGTCCTGCAAGTGCTGTAGTAGCACCACATAGTAGTACCGATGAAAGTGCGCCTATGGCTCTTGTCATCACTACATTAGTCCCAAGGGCGGTGGCGGCTTCATCCCCCAAAGCCAGATTATTCAAATACCCTGATATAAACATGGATGTGATAAAACCCACTATTAGGAAGGGACTAATGAGCATAATATTTTCCCAGGTCGCACTCCCTATGCTCCCTACCTGCCAGAACCTAAAAGCTTCCATTACCCTGTTATTTGGCAGCATAATGGTACTTACAAGTGAACCTAAGACTATGCTTACAGCCGAACCTGAAAGTGCAAGCTTTAGCGGTGTAGCTCCGTCTTTTCCCATACTTGCCACACTGTATACAAAAACTGCGGTGACGCCTGCTCCTGTTATGCCAAGCCAGATGTATTGATAGGCAACAGTAATATTAAAAAATGCTATACCGGCGACCACGAAGAGTGATGCGCCGGTATTTACACCAAGTATACTTGGATCAGCAATGGGATTCCTTGTTATACTCTGCATAAGAGCCCCTGATATGCCAAGGGCTCCTCCCGCAAGTATGCCAAATACGGTTCTCGGAATTCTTTGCGATATGATAGCAGCCTCAAGGCTATCCGGATCATTTCCGAGGAGAACGTCTACAACCTTAGAAAATGCTATGTTTTTAGCACCCAGCGATATGGAAAATACTGCCATAATAGAAAGCAGGGCTAAGCATAAGATTATAGAAAGTACAAACTTTTTATTTCCCATGTTCACTATGTCTTTTTATTTGACGACTGCATTGATTGCTTCAAGATAGTTCACAAGCTCTGCCTTGATAGAAAGCACCGAAGGATTGCAGGCTGCTGCAAGATTACCGTTGCTGTCAAGCACCACTACCCGGCCTTCTTTGACTGCCGGAATCTTAGAGAAGATTGCGTCTTTTTGCAAGGCGGCAACCGTCTTATCATCACCGTAAGTTATAATGATATCCGTATCACTGAGAGCATCAACTGCCAGTTCAGAAGATATCTGCACGTAAAATGCATTTTTATCTGTTGCCAAGGCCTCTATCTTTTCAGGAAAAGTAAAGCCTAAGTCTGTAAGGTATGCCCCTCTTGGATCTGCAGTTCTATAAACGGAAAAGCTACTGAGGTCAGCTGCATTGATATAACATATTGCTGCACTCTTGTTCGCAAGTTTGGGATATTTTGCGAAGTTTTCTTTTATAAATGCATCTGTATCTGCAACCAGCTTCTCGCCCTCGGCCGTAAGTCCTAAAGCCTCTGCGGCCTCAACGGTCTGTTCTCTCCAGGTAGTCTTCCAAGCTGTTTCTTTGAATGGAAGGGTTGGTGCTATCTCAGAGAGACGCTTATAAGCCTTTTCATCCATTCCTGAGTAAGGAGCTACTATGATATCAGGCTTGGCTGCTGCTACAGCCTCATAGTCATAGCCTTCAAGGTCGTTAAACACGTTTGGATTATCGGTTCCAAGCTCCTTAAACTTCTCTTCGGTCCAAGGTAAAAGCCCCTTATCGGTAACAGGTCCCCAGTTTGCCCTAGCGGTACCCACAGGAACAATTCCAAGGGCCAAAACTGCATCTGCATTATTCCAGTCAAGGGTAACAACCCTTTCAGGCTTTGCATGAATAACAGTTTCTCCATAAGCATGCTTCATTGTTATCGGAAAAGAAGCCGTGCTTACCGCACTTGAAGAAGATGTGTTTGATGAAGACTTAGAAGAAGCTGTCACATCGGCACTCTTTGCCGTGGCAGAACTTTCCTTTCCTCCGCTTTTAGCGCCGCAACCTGTGACTACTGCAACTGCAAGTGCCATAGGTATTGCTACATTTAATAGATTTTTTGCTCTCATAGATCTCCTTTCTCTCATGCATTTTTTACAGAAGTGTCAAAGTAAGCGCAAGAAATAAGCTTGATTACAAGTGAACACTCTCCTGCCGCATCTTAGTTAAACATAACAAACAAGACAAAAGAAATCAATATCGTAAACATACAAATATAAAAATAAGCTTATCCTCATTTGGTGCAATTTTTAACGGCCTTCCCCATAACCTCCGGATTTCCCAATGCCTACCACATTTGTGTATATTGGATACCATACTAAAACTCCTCATGAAAGAGATTGCATCTCATTCACATGTTATAAATTCTTACAGAGTATAGTTTTCAGAGGATACTTTGTTCCGGGAATGCATAACTTCTGTGGTTCGGAAAAAGAAAGCAGAACCGGCGTGTTCGATTCGCGCCGGTTCTTTTTCAGTTCACAAAAAAGGAGCGTGTTTGCACGCATTGGCGAATGAAAGTATAATGACAGTAAAATGATGTTTCATTACAAACCCAAGAGAATGCTATGCTTTTTGTCGCGTTGGTGCTATCCAATGCGGTCAATGTGAATTTCAGAATGGACGCAGAGCTCAAGCGCAATATGGAAGAACTCTGCGATGATCTGGGGATGTCTATGACGACTGCTTTTACGATTTTTGCGAAGCGCATGACTAGGGAGCGGAGAATTCCGTTCGATGTCTCGACGGATCGTTTTTATTCCGAGAGCAATATGAGATATCTGAACGGAATCGCAAACGATGTGAGAGAAGGCAGGGCGCATTTTACAGAGCATGCTCTCCTAGAGGATAAAGATAGCTGAGCTTTCTTTGGGAGGACAGAGCTTGGGCATTATGAAGATTGATTGTCTGAGTGCTGTGTAGCCCGCTATGCTATTTTGTAGCGGAAAGCACGACACGAAGTCGTATAGAGCGCAAAGGAGGTCTCCATGGGCGTTATTTATCTCTGGAAATGTAACAAATGTGAGTATTCGTTTCAGGCTTTCTTAGGATATGGGATGAATGGTGTTTTCCCCGAAGGAGTGACGAAGGCGGCGAGAGAAGGAAGGTACGGAAAAGAACTAAAGACCTTGCTAACGATGTATCCGGGTGCAGTGGTGGACGGAGAAGATGTCATTGTGCAGTGTGAGCACTGTTACCGCTATGAAGTCCGCCCGCTGTTGGCCACCTATCTTCCCGAGATGGAAGGGTGTGAGAGGGAGAAGTATAGTTTCTTTTGGGACAGTTACGGTTGTTTGGCGGAAAGCTACCGTTTTTTTCGTGATTACGAACATCGCTGCCGCTGCGGGCATAGGATGTGGCCCATTTATGAAGAGGAGTGTTTTGCGGGGCTTCCCTGCCCGTACTGCAGCGGAACCCTGAAACCCGAAGAAGCCGGCTACTGGGACTGATTCTCGTCGAAAGGAGAGAAACCGGATGCAAATCGAAACCGAACGCCTGCTGCTCCGCCCCTTTGCGGAGGCGGACGCGGCGGATTTATACAAGTATGCCCGGGACCCGGAAGTCGGCCCGGCAGCAGGCTGGCCGCCGCACGGCAGCGTAGAGGAGAGCCGGAACATCATCCGCCTGGTGCTGAGCGGTCCGGAGAGCTATGCTATCTGCAAAAAAGAAGACGGGAGCGTGATCGGCGCGATTGCCTTGTCGTTGAACAGCGATTCGAGGCTTGCGGAAGAGGAAGATGCGTGTGAGCTCGGCTACTGGATCGGGAAGCCCTTCTGGGGGCAGGGGCTTGTGACAGAGGCTTCGGAAGCCTTGCTTCGCCGTGCGTTTACGGAGCTTGGTATGCGGCGCGTTTGGTGCGCTTACTTCGAGGGCAATGAAAAGTCAAAGCGCGTGCAGGAGAAGCTCGGCTTCCGACACGAGAAGACTCTGCGGGAGGTAGATGTCCCGCTTTTAAAAGAAATACGTACCGAGCATGTGTCGTTACTCAGCCGGGAAGCCTGGCGACAGAAGAATATGTGAAAAAGCGTGCTGTCTCAAACGATTGAGAGACAGCACGCTTTTTTCGTTATTCTGCGTCTGTAATGAGTTCATGCACATGGACATTCTTTCCCGCTTTCATATCGGCAATGCGGCGTTCCAACACGGAGATGTGCTCCGCGCTGTAGAAGGGATCGCCAGATTAGAGTACCATCTGCGAGATGTTCGCGCATATTCGCTTGATGTCCACGTTCGAAGTAAAGTCGAGCTGCAGGTGGGCGCCGTTCGAAAAGGCGAGGAGCAGTTCGCTGTCGATGTCGAGGAATCCTGCGGTCTCCACGCTGAAATACTGAATCTTCGAGTAGGGATAGGAGGTATAAGATACCTTCTTGCCCGTGAGGCCCTGCACGTTTGCGACAATCAGCCGCTTGTTGGTGAAGACCACCTGATCGCGTATGGTCTGGAAGGCCTGGGTGATGTTTTCGCCCGGAATGAGAAACATAGTAAGTTCGGGGCGAATGTTGGCAACGGGGATTTCCCGCAGATTCAGTAGGTTTCCGTCACCGCGGATTCCGGAAGATATACCCGGCATACTACTTTACCTCCTGCTGTTTTGAGACAGCATAGGGCAGGCGTGGAATGGCGTCAAGCTTATTTGATTCCCATGAGCAGTGCGGAGTCGGCAATCATCATCCATCTGGCCTCGCATTTTTTGAAAAAGAGACCGTCCGCGGTGGGAATCAGGCGTACTTCCGCATACCCCTCGTCATGCAGGCTCTTTAAAAAGGCCTGCATGTCGCCGTAGGCAGAGGGATAAAAGATGTCGTGAATCACGAAGCGGCCGCCTTTTTTCAGGACACGGAGGCTCTCGCGGAGCAGGGCCTGACGGTCGCCCGGGATGTTATGGTAGACATAATTGCTGGTTACAAGGTCAAAGCTCTCGTCCGGGAAGGGGAGCTCCCGCGCATCGGCGCGGAGAAAGTGTACGTTTTTGACGCCTTCGGCGCGGGCGTTATCTTCGCATAGTTTTTGACTAAAGGAAGCGTAGTCCTGTCCCCAGCGGTCCACGCCGACAAAGCTTGCCTCCGGATTTCGCTTGGCGGCGGCTATGGTGAGCGCGCCGCTGCCGCAGCCTATGTCCAGTCCCTTGCCGCCTGTGGGAAGCTTTATCCGAGAGGCGACTCCGTCTATGATGTGCTTCGCAAGTTTGCGTTTTCCGTTGTAGGAAAAGATGCGGTAGAGCATCAGCAGGTAGGCGGAACTTAGGAAGCCCACACCCGCGCCGACAAAGCTGAGTGAAGAAAGCAGGCGCAGGGCGCGGCTTTCTTTCTTTTTGCGGCAGAGGAGTCCCACGGCAAGGAAAACAGAGCTGATTCCCGCGTTGCCGTAAATAAGACCCCGCGGCATCCAGTTTTTATAATCGGCTTTCATCTTGATGACCTTCCTTTCTTGCGGATTCGTTTTGAAGTTCCCTTATTTTTTTGCGAGCACCGTGAGCCAGGGCTTGGTTTTGTGGCGGAATATCTGCACCTCCGAGAAGCCCGCGGTCCGGAGCATGGTTTCCAGTTCTTCGGCGGTGTAGCAGTGCATGCCGTCTATGATGCGCTCGTACCGAAGGCTTTCGGCATCCGTCCCGTCTGACTCGTTGCAGATGAGGAAGCTGCCGCCGCATTTTAAGATGCGGTACACTTCAGCAAAGCACGCCGCGGGATCCGGCCAGAAATACACGGTCTCGAAGGCGGTTGCTAAATCAAAGCGGGAAGCCGCGAGGGGCAGAGACTGCACCGAAGCTTTGAGAACACGGCAGCGCCCTTTTACGATGGAGGGCTTATTATAGGCACGGGTGCGGCATACGGCGAGTGGGGAGTAATCGACTGCGTAGAGCTTTGCCATCGGATGGCGGCGCAGCAGTTCCCGCACATTGCGCCCGCCGCCGCAGCCCAGTTCCGCAATGACAAGCGGAGACAGACCCTCGATATGTGAGAGTCCCCAGTCGGAGAGGGCTGCGTGTCCCTGATTCATGGCATTTAACATGAGCTTCCCGAAAAAGCCCTCCGGTTTTCGGGTTTGCCCGATAAAGCGTTTGAATAAGCCCATTGTTTTGTCCTTTCGAAAGATGCTCCATTGTGTTAAATAGAACTAATTCAATTATAGGACGGTCTATTTCGGCTGACAAGACAGAAGATGTCGCAAATGGTATGCTCGACCTTCTGTGAGGAGAAAGTTGCCGGGCTTGCGGTGTTTGGTGTCGTTGCAGCTAAAATAGAACGCATCGAGGGAAATAGCAAATCTCCCATCTGCATGGCAAGAAAAAATCAGTTACAGCTTTATCTTTTTGAAAAACAGAGAAGTTTTAAAGATATAACTGAAGAAAATAGAACAGTCAGCTTGGGACAAAGCTATAACTGAAAGAGAGGAGCACCTTTGCTTCTTAGGCTGGTATACTAAGCACATCGGCAAAATCAAAACAGAGGAGTGTCCACAGGGGAATGAAACGCACATTTTCGTTTGCGGAAGCGAGGGAGTTACTGCAAAAGCACGAGCAGTGGGAAACAGAGCGCGGCATGCTTTCCGAAAAGGCGGAGCATTGTCGTGCGGTGGTAGAGGCGGCTGCGGATGCCTTTGTGGTCACGGAGACCATGAAGACGCTCAGGGATATCCCGGTCGAGGAGCTGAACCGGGCGCGGCGAGGTCTCTGCGTGCGTTTGCTTCGGGAGAGCGGGTATGCGAATTACGAAGATTTGATGCTGGCTTCGGAGCGGCAGCTTGCTGCCTTGAGCGGCATCAGCGAGGACGGCGCGACGCTCATTAAAGATGCGGTGGCGGAGACTGTGAGGCAGCTTAGACCCGGAATTAAGCTTCGGCTGAGCGCGGATAGGCGCACGGAAGAGACGAGCAACATTGTACTGGCGCTGTATCGCTACCGTGCGGCAGAGGGGCTCAGCCGGGATGCGCAGGCGCTCTCGGAGCGCTACGCTGCGGGAATCGGAAAGGCGATGAAAGAGCTGTCCCGCGGCAAGGGCTTTTTCCGTTGGCTCATCACGGGAAGAGCGGAGAAGGATGCCGCGAGCGAGGCTTATGTATATCTCGAGGAACTAGCAAAAGGGGCGTACGGGACAGAGCTCACAAGGCTCGGTGAAGCGCGGCGGGAACTGGAGGCTTCGAGCGCGGAAACGGCTTGGGACTCTTTCCGAACGCAGCCCATTGTATACAGCAATCTCCTCGAAAAGCTGGTGCCTGGTCTACTCGGAAACGGCGATGCGGTCTACGGCTTGCCGGAAGAGTTGGCGCGCGAGGTGGAGGCAGAGAAGCTCTTGCCGGAGGGCCTCTTCTGTGAACTTCGCCGCTATCAGGCGTGGGGGGTTAAGTACATCCTGCATCAGGGCAAGGTGCTGCTCGGCGACGAGATGGGCCTCGGCAAGACTGTGCAGGCCATTGCCGCCATGGTCACAATCCGCAATACGGGGGCCACGCACTTTGTTGTGGTCTGCCCGGCGAGTGTTCTGGTCAACTGGTGCCGGGAAATCACAAAGTTCAGTGACTTAAAGGCAATCAAGGTGCACGGTCCTTTGAGGCAGGCGGCGCTGGAAGACTGGATTACGGCAGGCGGTGTTGCGGTCACGAGCTATGAGACCGTACAACACTGGGAGCTCCCGGAGGACTTTGGCTTTTCCCTGCTCACGGTGGACGAGGCGCATTACATTAAGAATCCGGGGGCACGGCGCACGGTGCATGTGCGGAACTTGGCGCTTCGCGCGGAGCGTCTGCTCTTTATGACGGGCACGGCGCTTGAAAACCGGGTGGATGAAATGGTGGAGCTCATCGCTGTGCTGTGCCCGGAACTTGCGGCAGAAATCGGGGGCATGAAGATGCTGGCCTCCGCGCCCCGTTTTCGCGAATTGGTGGCGCCGGTCTATTACCGACGGAAGCGCGAGCAGGTGCTCACGGAGCTTCCGGAACTGGAAGAGCAGGAGAGTTGGTGTCAGCTTGGGGCTGCGGAACGGGCGCAGTATGAGGCGGATGTGCTCGGAGAAAGCTATCACGCGGCGCGACGGGTTTCCTGGACAGTCGGGGATATGTCGCAGTCTTCAAAGGCGCAGCGCCTCTTGGAAATCACAGAGGAGGCGGCTTCGGAGGGACGTAAAGTACTCATTTTCTCGTTTTACCTCGACACCATAGAGAAGGTGAGGGCGTTACTTAGGGAGCGCGTCATGGAGCCGATTACCGGCGCCATGACGCCCGCAAGGCGGCAGGAGGTGCTGGATGCCTTTGAAGCGGCGGCCCCCGGACAGGTGCTCGCGGCACAGATTGTGGCGGGCGGCACGGGACTCAATATTCAGACGGCGAGCGTGGTGATACTCTGCGAGCCGCAGCTTAAGCCTTCGCTCGAGAGTCAGGCAATCGCGAGAGCCTACCGCATGGGACAGGCGAGGAACGTACTCGTGTACCGTCTTCTCTGCGAGGACAGCATTGATGAGCGCATTATGGAATTGCTCGCGGAAAAGCAGGCGGTGTTCGATGCCTTTGCGGATAAGTCATCGGCTGCAGAGGAGTTTGAGCTCGATACCAAGACTCTCGGCAGGTTGATGGAGGAAGAGATTCGGCGCATCGAGGCCAAGCGGGGAAGCGAGGCGACGGTGCCGAGTGAGGAAGCGAAAGTTGAAACAGTCGAAGCGGAATCATGAATTCAGACACGAAAAAAGTCCCGGGAGCGATTTCGCTCCCGGGACTTTTGTATGAAATCCGATAGGCGAAAACAAAGTGTTGTTTCAGATACTGTCTGTCGCCTGTTTCGTCCGTCTTGCGAGCAGCTCGGCGTCGGCTTTCTCGACGAACTCCTGGTGGCGCGTTGCGAGTGCCTGCAAGTCCTCGCGGAGTCGCGCCTTAATCACGCGGATAATGAGTTCCTCGGACTCGTGGATACCGTAACTCGCCGAGTTGATGCAGAGGTCGTAGTGGACGGCGGAGCCCCACTTAAAGCCGGTGTAGCGGTGGTAGAAATGTTCGTGTGCCTTGTCCTCGCGCTTCACGAGTTTTGCGGCTTCCTTGAAGCTCAGCTCGTGCATTTCCATTAAGCGCTTCACGCGGCTCTCAAACGGCGCCGTGATGAAAATCGAGATGTGAGGGATGCCGGCGTTTTTCAGAATCACATCGGCCGAGCGCCCCATGACGACAAAGTCCTCTTTCCGCGCGAGCTCTTCGATGTACTGGCTCTGGTTGAAGAAGAGCGCATCGGCGGTCGGCAGGCCGTGGAAGCGGTTAAAGTTTGCTGTGAAGAGCTTTAAGCCGTGCGCGTGGCGCATCTCGTGCAGAGTCTCGACGATATCGTGTTTCTCGGTTGCCTCGCGCTTGGCCTGCAGGCGCTCCAGCACATCCTTGAAGATGGTCGCGTCGTAGTAGTTGATGTGCAGATCGTCCGCGAGCTGGAAGCCGATCTCCGTTCCGCCGCTGCCGTAGGAGCGGCCGATGCAGATCACAAGGTGGTCGTCCTTCGAGAAGGGCTTTGCGCCGGTCGCGAACGGATTTAAGAAGACGCGCTTCTGATCGGAAATATCACCCTTCGCGATTTCCTCTTCGAGCGCCTTGAGCGCCACAATAATGTCGTTGTACTCGGTGAGAAGCTGCTTTCTGGCGGCGCCTTCGGGCAGGGTGCGCGCCATGTTTCCGATCAGTGCCATATCGGAAAGAATCAGCTGTCCCTGCGGGCGGAGCGAGAGCTCGTGCTCGAGCACCGAGAGCACTTTTTCGCGGCTTCCGATCAGCGTGCGGCCGAGGGAAGAACCGAGTGTCTTGTAGACATTTTCGTCGAGCGTATAAATTTTTTCTGCCAGTGTGCGGCAGCGTGTTGTCAACTGTTCCATGCGCTACCTCCTTATAAGAAAAACACCAGGGTGTCAATCACGAAGACCGGCACCAGGAACGCGAGTGCCCAGCCGATGTAGCCGAAGAATGAGGGCATGTGAATACCGTTTTCGTCCGAAATCGCTTTGACCATGAAGTTCGGCGCGTTGCCGATGTAGCTGTTTGCCCCCATGAAGACAGCGCCGCAGGAGATGGCCTTCAGGAAAATGACCGGAATCGTGCCGACGGTCGTCGTGAGGCCGCTCGTCATGCCGAGTGTGCCCGCTGTGGTCAGGAAGACCAGGTAAGTCGGCGTGTTGTCGAGGAAGCTTGAGAGCAGGCCGGTCGCCCAGAACATCTGGAAGGGTTCGGTGATGCCGAGCTTCGGGCCCATTTCCTTGAGGATGATGAGCGCGGGCTGCATCGTGACGAAGATGCCGATAAAGAGCTCGGCGACCTCCTGGATAGCGCCCCAGGTAAAGTGGTTCGTGCGGCGAATCTCCTCGGGGGTGGTCTTGAAGGAAAGGAAGGCTGCCGCGAGAATCAGCACAATCTCAATCATGGTCGGGAAACCGAGCACTACCTCGCCGAGAATGTGAATGCCGCGGACGGTTCCCTCTGCGGTCCGGAACATCGGATTGCCGGGCAGTGTGCCGCCGAGCACCACTGCGACAATGATCATCAGCAGGAAGAGAATGTTGTGGGCACCGCGGAGTGAGAGTTCCGTGCCGGGCTTCGAGATGTCCGGGCGGTAGCCGAGCTTCACATCCTTCAGGTAATAGTGTTTGTCAAGCTGCCAGAAGACAGTGAGCAGAATCACCAGGTTGAAGACGAGTATCGGGAGCAGATGCAGGCTCCAGAGGAAGGGGACACCGCGCATAAAGCCCATGAGGAGCGGCGGATCGCCGAGCGGCGTCAGGCTGCCGCCCATGTTCGAAATCAGGAAGATGAAAAAGATCATGATATGCTGTTTCCGGCGTCTCCAGGCGTTAATCTTGATCATCGGGCGGAGCATTAACATCGAAGAGCCTGTGGTGCCGATCAGGCTCGACAGGAAGGTTCCGATCAGCAGGAACAGCGTGTTGACGAGCGGAGAACCGGCGAGATCGCCCTCAAAGGTAATATTACCGGCCACGCAGAAGAGGCCGAAGAGCATCACAATGAAGGAGAGGTAGTCGTTAAAGACGGTCTCCAGCACAGTCTCGGAAGCTTTCAGCGGACCGTACATCGCCGTAAACGGGACAATGAAGAGGAGGGACCAGAAGATGACCGCGTGGACGCGGTGCTTTTCCCACCACTCGCCGGCGACAAGCGGCACAATCGCAATGCTGAGCAACAGTCCCGCGAACGGGACGCACAGCCACAGTGGAATCGAAGTACTCATACACAAAACCCCTCTTTAATCTGTTTTTTTAACATTCAATGCGTATGCTAAAACGAAATCATAAAAAAGGCAAACCCTTTTCGGTGCAAGGGTATCGGCTTTTTGGACTTTGCTATTGCGGTACAATATAAAAGGACGAGATCCGGAAAGTGCCGAATCTCGTCTCATGTCGGTATAGGTTAAAGTCGTCTGCTACATTCCTTCAGGGCAGCAAAAGATTCGGGGCTCAAGTCGTGTTCTACCTTGCAGGCATCCCGCTCGGCAATGTCGGAGGGAACACCGAGTTTTACAAAGAGCTGTGTCAGTGTCTGGTGGCGGTCATAGATGCGGCTTGCAATCGCCTCGCCCTCTTCGGTGAGATAGATGAAGTTTTCGGCATCCATGCGCACCAGACCGTTTTCGCGGAGGTGCTTCATCGCGATGCTGATACTCGGTTTCGAGTATCCCATGGCATTTGCGATTTCGACGGAGCGCACATGTCCGTTCTCCTCGCGGAGCATCAGAATTTTTTCGAGGTAGTCCTCGGCGGATTCATGAATCTGCATGACAAAAGTCCTTTCTCGCGGCGAATTTGCGCTACGTTGTCTGTTCTTTTCTTTTATGAAACAATTATGTTTTTGCGAGTATAACACGCGAGAACAGTTAGAACAAGGAAACTTGTCAGTGAACGAGGCAAAATATTATGAGTTTGCACTAAACAAACGGAGCCGCGGCAAAACGTAGTCTGAATTTAACTCTCGGTTTCCGAAAGTGTGCGGTATTTTCGGATGACCTCCTCCTTGAATTCCTGTTCGAGCGGGGAGAGCACGGTATCCTTCCGGGTGATAATGCCGAAGGAGAGGTGCTCGGAACTCTTCAGAATCGGGACAGAAATCACCTGGTAGAGTTTGCTCTGGTCGGAGAAAGCGGCAATGCCTATGGTATAGAAAGTCGTGGTCTGAATGAGGCGCATCTGCTCCTGGCGATCGCAGACATAGATGATTTTTTGCGATTCGTTCAAGTCGATGAGACCGCTGTCGCTCGCGATGTGATAGATGAAGTCCTCGTACTGTCCCGCGTAGCGCACAAAGCCGTAGTCTTTCAGCTCGCGGATATCGATCGCCGCGGGCACCTTGCCCTGCAACACCGGGTGGTTCTCGGCGAGGCACACATAGGGGCGGAAGGTGGCGAGCGGTGTGAGGCTCAGCTTCTTGTCGGCAAAGCCCTGCAAGGTCATCTCCTGGTTGGTGGTCGAAAAGTGGAGGATGCCGATATCCGACTTGCCCTCTACGACATCGTTCAGAACATTGGAGGCGGAGGCCTCATAGAGATGGTAGTGGATGGAGCTGTCGGCCTGATGTCTGCGACAGATCTCGTTGAAGCACTCGGAGATATGAGAGAAGCGTGTCATGCTGACTTTGAGTCTCGACTGGGCGGAGGCCGCCTGTGCCACATAGCGGTTCAGCTTTGTCATCTCCGCGAGGATAATCTCGCAGTGGTGCAGGTAATCCTCGCCCTCGGGAGTGAGCCGGGTGCCGCGGCTTGTGCGCTGGAACAGCGTGAGGCCGCACTCCTCTTCGGTAATCTTCAGAATATGACTCAGCTGGGGCTGAGAGATGAACATTGCTTTTGCGGCATGGTTGATGGAGCCGTGCTTTGCAATGGCGACAATGTATTTGATATTATTTGCGTCCAAGCCTACCTCCCATTGGTTTTCTTGATAACATTATACAACATAAGACCCAAAAACAGAATGCCCAACAGTTGATATTTCTTTCGTGGATAGCTGTTATCGGTCTGAAAAATTTCCGCTTTACATACTTACATGCTAGACTGTATTAGTAAATGTGCACAAGTTGGGGTGGCGACAAAAAAACAGAATAGGGGGTTTCGCAACATGGTTATGCAGGTTTTGGATGCGATAGACAGCTTTCTGTACTATCCGGTCTTGCTGATTGTCATGGCGGCAGCGGGGCTTTATTTCACGATTCGCATGGGTTTCGTACAGGTGCGGATGTTGCCGGAGGGCTTGCGGGTGATGAAGGCAAAGCCGACGGACGGGAACGGCACTTCGCCTTTCCAGGCGCTGATGATCAGCACCGCGAGCTGCGTCGGAACCGGAAATATCATCGGTGTCTCGACAGCAATCTGCCTCGGCGGCGCGGGTGCGGCATTCTGGATGACAGTCATGGCGCTGATCGGTTGCGCGTCTTCGTTTACCGAGTGCACACTCGCACAGGTCTACAAGAAGAAGGCGGCGGACGGCACGAGCTACGGCGGCCCGGCGTATTATATTGAAGACGCCTTAAAGAGCAAGGGGTTCGCGACGATTTTCGTCGTCTTCCTGCTGCTCACCTACTCCTGTGGCTTTAACCTGCTCTGCTCTTACAATACGCAGTCGACATTCCAGACATACGGCTTCTATATGGCAAATCCGAAGCTCGCGGCGGGCATCATCGGCGCGGTGCTCGCGCTTCTGGTCGGCATCTGCGTGATGGGCGGCGGCAAGCGGATTGAGAAGACGGCGGCTTTCATTGTCCCGTTCATGGGCGTCGCTTACGTGGTGGTCACCCTGGTGGTTCTCCTCATGCATGCCGGCAGGATTCCGGCGGTCTTTGGCCGCATCTTCACCGATGCGTTCAACTTCCGCGCAATCTTCGGCGGCATTGCGGGTTCCTGTCTGGTCTTCGGCATCAAGAGAGGTCTCTACTCGAACGAAGCCGGTGTCGGTTCGGCGCCGAACGCAGCAGCGGCTGCGGTGGTTTCGCATCCGGCCAAGCAGGGCCTTGTGCAGATGCTCTCGGTCTATATCGATACGATTATCCTCTGCAATGCGACGGCGCTCATGTGCCTGGTCTCCGGCGTTGAGCCGACCGCGGAACTCGCGGGTGCGCAGTGGGTGCAGACTTCGCTCAAAGCGGTGCTCGGCGACTTCGGCCCGCTTTTCATCACGGTTGCGATGCTGCTCTTCTCGTTCACGACTTTGATCGGAAATCTTTACTACTGCGACAATGCGCTCGCATACTTAAACCATAAGACCATGCCTAGTCAGGGCTTCCTGAAGGGCTTCCGGATTTACGGCGTGATCGTGATTTTCGTCGGCGCTCTGCTCCCGATGGCAGCTGCCTGGGATATTGCGGACATCATGATGGGCGGCATGTGCTTACTGAACCTGGTGGCCTGCGTGTTGTTAAGCCGCGTCGCAATCGGCACCTATCACGACTATGTGGCACAGCGCAAAGCAGGAAAAGAGCCGGTGTTCCATGCAAAGGATATCGGTCTGAACCCCGATGAGCTGGATTACTGGAAGGATTGAGTTACGACAAGATAAGGGGAAAAATAATGGAACAGGATGTTCAACAGATTCTTGAGGAAGCGCTCGCAGAGGGCCAGAACGTACTGATTGAGGGAAAGGTTGCAAGCTACATTCCGGAGCTCGCAAAAGCGGATTCGTCGAACCTGGGCTGCTGCATTATGAATGCGGACGGCAGCATGTACAAGGCAGGCGACTACAATATTCCGTTTACCATGCAGAGCATCGCGAAGACCTTTTCGCTGATTCTTGCGCTGCAGACTTCGGGCTATGACCACACCTTCTCAAAGGTGGGCATGGAGCCGACCGGCGACCGCTTTGACAGCATACTCCAGCTCGAGTTAAAGGACTGGCGGCCGTTCAACCCGATGATCAATGCGGGTGCGATTGTGACGGCGGACTGCATTGCGGCGGCGGATCCGTTCGGGGAGTTCCTCACGCTGGTCAGAAAGCTCTGCGGCAATCCGAAGATTCAGTTGAACGAGAAGGTGTACCACTCCGAGAAGCGGACGGGCACCAGAAACCGCTCGATTGCCTATCTCTTAAAGAGCGATCACGTGCTGGACGGCGAGCCGGAGGACGTGCTGGATGTCTACTTCCGCATGTGCTCGGTCATGTGCACGGCGAAGGATCTCGCGCATTACGCGATGATTCTCTCGAACAAGGGCATTGATCCGAAGACTGGGGAGCGTCTCCTCGACGCCGATATTGTCCGCATCGTGACGACGCTCATGATGCTCTGCGGCATGTACGACGAGTCGGGTGAGTACGCGGTCAAGGTCGGCCTGCCCTCGAAGAGCGGTGTCGGTGGCGGCATTGTCGCGGTCGGGCAGAACGGCATGGGGATCGGTACCTTCGGGCCGATGCTGAACAAGAAGGGAAACAGCGTGGGCGGCGAGAAAATTTTACAATATCTCTCGGAGCACCTCGGCTACCACATCTTTGCATAAGTTCCGCCAAACAAAATTAAGGCTGTAAAAAATGCATCTTGCATTTTTTACAGCCTTTTCTATCACGGAGAGCTTTGTTATACTGAAATTATGAATACAATTGTCTCTGTTGAACATTTAGAAAAGGTTTATACGGCGCGGAAGCTTTTCGACGACACCGCCTGTTATATCGGGGAGGGCGAAAAGCTGGCGCTGATTGGCGTGAACGGAACCGGAAAATCCACCCTGCTCCGTATTGTGGCGGGGGAGGAGAGTCCGGACGGCGGCGAACTGATTGTACGAAAGGGGCTGCGGATTCGCTTTCTCTCGCAAAACCCGCGGTTTCTTACGGCGGAGACCGCGCTCGCCGCCTGCCTCCGCATTGCGGGGGGCGAGGTGAGCGGAGAAGATACGAGCGCGGCGGCAAAAAAACTGCTCGCCGCGCTCGGTGTCGGCGACGCGGAGGCGGTCTGCGATACGATGTCGGGCGGTGAGAAAAAGCGCGTGGCGCTCGCGGGCGTGCTTCTTCATCCGGCGGATCTTCTGATTCTCGACGAGCCGACCAACCACCTGGACGGCGAGACCGCGGAGTGGCTCGAGAACTACTTAAAGAACTTTCGCGGCGCGCTTCTCATGGTCACGCACGACCGCTACTTTCTCGATTCGGTCTGCACGCGCATTCTGGAGCTGGACCGCGGAAAGCTCTATTCCTATGATACCAATTATGAGGGGTTCCTCGCGCTGAAGGCGGAGCGTCTTGATATCCGACAGGCGAACGAGAGAACCAGACAGAGCATTCTCAGAAAGGAGCTCGCCTGGATGCAGCGCGGTGCGCGCGCCCGCGGCACCAAGTCAAAGGAGCGGATTGCCCGCTACGAAAAGCTCTCGGCGCTCTCCGGACCGGAAGAGGAAGCGGCGCTGCAATTTGCCTCGGCCTACTCGCGGCTCGGGAAGACCACACTCGCGTTTCACGATGTGAGCAAGGCCTACGACGGAAAATGCCTGTTTCGAGATTTCAGCTACCAGTTTCAGAAGAATGACAGGCTCGGTATCATAGGCCGAAACGGCGCGGGCAAGAGTACGCTCTTAAAGCTGATTACGGGGCTTTTGAAGCCGGACAGCGGCGAAGTCGAAATCGGGCAGACCGTGAAGATAGGCTACTTCAGCCAGGAAAACGAGGCACTCCCGGGTGAGCTCACAGTGATCGAGAGCATCAAAGAAATTGCGGAGTTTGTGCCGAGCCCAGAGGGACCGATCAGCGCGGCCAAGATGCTGGAGCGCTTTCTTTTCCCGAGCTCGCAACACTATATGAAGGTCGAGAAGCTCTCGGGCGGCGAGAAGCGGCGGCTGTATCTCTTGAAAGTCTTGATGGGCGCGCCGAATCTTTTGATTCTGGACGAGCCGACCAACGACCTTGATATCCGCACCATGACCGTCTTAGAGGACTATCTGGACAGCTTTGCGGGCATTGTGATCGCGGTGAGCCATGACCGCTACTTCCTGGACCGGACCGTGCACCGCATTCTGGCGCTCGAGGACGGAGTGATTTCGCAGTACGAGGGCGGCTATACGGACTATCAGGTCGAGAAGCTAAGGCGGGAAGCGGCCGGCGGCGAGAGCGGCAGCAGCGCGGAAAGTACGGTGAGCGCCGAAAAAGAGGCGAGCAAGCAGCGCGCCGAGGAGACGAGGCGGCAGAGAGCGCGCCGCATGACCTACCAGGAAAAGCAGGATTTTTTACACATCGAGGATGAGATTGCGGCGCTTGAGGCGCGCATTGCGGAGATTGAGACAGAGTATACCGCTTCGGCGAGTGACTTTCAGCGTCTCACCGCGCTCGATGAGGAGCGCGAAGAGGTAGAGGCAAAACTTCTCGAGCGCATGGAGCGCTGGGAGTTTTTGACGGAACTGCAGGCGGAAATAGAATCGGAAAAGGAAGCAAAGGCATGAGTGAATTGCGGCAGGAAGAAAAGGAACGCTACGCGGCCATTTTGCGGGAGGAGCTGATTCCGGCCATGGGCTGCACCGAGCCGATTGCGATTGCGTATGCGGCTTCGGTCGCGGGCAAAGTGCTCGGCGAGGAGGCACGTCGCATGGAGCTCAGCTGTTCCGGCAACATCATCAAGAACGTAAAGGCGGTCGCGGTGCCGAACGCGGGCGGACAGAAAGGTATTGCGGTCGCGGGTATTCTGGGACTTGTCGGCGGCAACCCGGAGAAGCAGCTCGAGGTCATTGCGGATGTGACGGACAGCGCGCGCGAAAAGACGCGCGAACTTGCGGCGGCGGGCTTCTGTAAGGTGCTCTTTGCGGAGAATGCGCCGAATCTCTACATTGCGGCGAAGGTCTTCGGCGATCATCATACGGCAGAAGTGATAATCGAGAAGAAGCACACCAACATCAGTCATATTTTCCGCGACGAAAAGGAGCTCGAACAGGATGAGGCGTCGCGCGCGGTCGAGGGCAATGTGTACAAGACGCCGCGCGATCACATGAATCTGAAGGGCATCATCGAGTACGCGGAGGAGGCCGATCTCTCGGAAGTTCGCGAGGTGCTGCGGCGTCAGGTGGAGTGCAATCTCGCGATTTCGCAGGAGGGCCTCGACAAGAACTGGGGCGCCAATATCGGCAGCACGATACTCGAGACCTTCGGCAGCGATGTGAAGTGTCGCGCCTGTGCGCGCGCGGCGGCGGGCAGCGATGCGAGAATGAGCGGATGTCCGATGCCGGTCGTCATTAACTCGGGCAGCGGCAACCAGGGGATCACGGTCAGTATGCCGGTTGTCGAGTATGCGCGGGAGCTGCAGGTCTCAGAGGACAGAATGCTCCGCGCGCTGATTGTGAGCAATCTGGTCTCGATTTACATCAAACACTATATCGGCGCCCTGTCCGCGTTTTGCGGTGCGGTTTCGGCGTCCTGCGGCGCGGGGGCCGGCATCAGTTTCCTCTGCGGCGGCGACTACGCGCAGATTTCCCGCACGATTACGAACACACTCGGCAATGTCGGCGGTATTGTTTGCGACGGGGCGAAGCCGAGCTGCGCGGCAAAGATTGCGAGTTCCCTGCACGCGGCGATTCTCGCACATCACATGAGCATGAGTAACCGCTGTTTCCAGGCGGGTGAGGGCATTGTCGAGAGCGATGTCGAGGAGACCATCAAGAACATGGGATATATCGGCAGAGTCGGTATGCGTGACACGGACAAGGAAATTCTGCGCGTCATGACCGACGAGGTCAATGTGGACGATTGCATCTGAGAAAGGAAGTGACAGACATGGAGAAGAGAGCGGTAATCGGTATTTCGACGGGACTTATTACGGACGACGGGGGCATTTTCCCGGGCTATCGCCGCATTTATGTGAATGAGGATTATATCAATGCGATTCTCGCAGCCGGCGGCGTGCCGGTCATGATTCCGATGAACGGCGACCGCGGGGCGCTTTCGGCGGTGGTCGACAAGCTGGACGCGCTGTTAATCACCGGCGGTGATGACATTGACCCGATTTACTACGGCGAGGAGCCGCACCGCGGCCTCGGCAAGATTGTGCCGGAGCGCGACAGCTATGACTTCACGCTCTATGAGCTTGCGAGAGAGCGCCATCTGCCGATTCTCGGTGTGTGCCGCGGCTTCCAGCTCATCAATGTCGCGGAGGGCGGCAGCCTCTGTCAGGATCTCGGCGAGCGTCAGGGGGAGACTCTGAAGCACTCGCAGGGACACAGCCCGCGTCTTGCAACCCACAGCGTGGCGGTAAAGGCAGGCTCGAAGCTCGCGGAGATTCTCGGTGTCACCTCTCACCGCGTGAATTCCTTCCACCACCAGACGGTGAAGAAGGTCGGAGACCCCTTCACCGAGGTCGCGACGGCGGCGGACGGTGTGATCGAGGCAATCGAGCTTCCGGGCGATGATTTTCTGATTGCGGTCCAGTGGCATCCGGAAATGCTTGAGCGTGTGGATCTGGTCATGCGAAAACTTTGGAGTGCATTCATTGCGGCGGGACAGCGGCATCAGACAGCGGAAAACTGAGCGAACGGGAAAGGCGGATTTTGTGAAAGAGAAGAGTCAAAAGTTAGGATTTTGGTCCATTGTTTTACTCACGATTAACGCAGTCATCGGAACCGGCATTTTCCTCTCGCCGGGCAGTGTAGCGAAACAGGTCGGTAGCATGGCGCCGGAGATTTATTTCTGTGCGGCGCTCTTTGCGGCGTGTCTCGCCGTGACCTTTGCGTCGGCTTCCCGCTATGTCGTAAAGAGCGGCGCGGCTTATGCGTACACGGAGGCGGCGTTCGGTGAGAGCGCCGGGTTATATGTCGGCGCAACGCGCTTTGTCTCGGCCAGCATTGCCTGGGGCGTCATGGCGACGGGTGTCGTGAAGACAGCGCTTCAGATTTTGCGCCTCGACACGAGCAAGATTTCCAATGTGACCCTCGGCTTCCTCTGCCTCATGGTCATTTTGCTCATCATCAACATCTGCGGCATGCAGGTGTTCCGCATGGTCTCAAACCTCTCGACCGTCGGTAAGCTCGGCGCGCTGGTGCTCACGGTGGTAGCGGGTCTCTTCCTGATTCTCACGACCGGTGTGAACCGCCTCGCGGAAGTCGAGTTTCTCACGAACGACGCGGGCGAGAAGTTAATCCCGGCGCTCACCACGAGCGGCTTCGTGACGGCTGTCATCTCGGCGTTCTATGCGTTCACGGGCTTTGAGAGTGTCGCGAGCGGCTCGGGAGACATGGAAAATCCGGAGAAGAACCTGCCGCGCGCGCTCCCGCTCGCCATCGGCATCATCGCCCTCATCTACTGCGGCATTGTCTTTGTCGCCATGCGGATTGATCCGGTGTCCCTGGTCACTTCGAAGGATGTCGTGGTGCTTGCGGCGGTCTTCCCGAACCCGCTCTTAAAGGGTCTCATTGTCGGCGGCGCGCTGGTCTCGATGTTCGGCATCAATGTCGCTGCATCCTTCCTGACACCGCGTGTGCTCGAGGCCATGGCTTCGGACGGACTGGTTCCGCCGATTTTCGCAAAGCGCACGGGCAGCGGCGTCCCGATTTATGCCTTCCTGCTCACCGTGGCGCTTGCCATTATCATCCCGATGGCCTTTCGGTATGACATGCGCGGCATCATGATTATCAGCTCGATCAGCCGTTTCGTGCAGTTTGTGCTCGTGCCGCTCGCGGTCATTACCTTCTACTACGGCAAGAACCGCGGCGAGGTGATTCCGAACCCGAAGAAAAACTTTGTGCTGGATGTTCCGTTCTCTCTGCTGTCTCTCGGCCTCACGGTCTTTCTGCTCGCGAAATTCAAGTGGGCGGCGCAGTTCTCGATTGAGGTGGGTGGCAAGACCGTGCCGAACTACTACGCAATCGTTGCCATGCTGATCGGCTATATTTTGCTTCCGGCAGGTGTCTACTTCTACCGCTCCCGCAAGAAGGCTTAATGCCGCGGGATAGGCACTGACAATCAAAAAAAGCTTGACCTCTCCCGCACATGGTGCTATATTCCCTTCAACAAAAGGGGACGCCATACGAGAGAGGTCTTTATTTTATGAGTCAGAAGTTCGCAGTCAACGGCTATTGGTACTTTTACTTTTACGGCTTTACGGTCTGAAAGTAAGAGTGCTTTTTGCTGCGAATTAAATTCCGAAATTTGAATTCGGGATGGGCGTTTTCGGGACGTCCGCGGTGAAAACACTTCACCGCGGACGTCCTTTTTTGTTCGAGTTACCCGCTGAACCAGGTATTGAAACAGAGGAGAGAGAGTATGATTATCATCATCAACAGCAAGACCAAGCCGGAAAAAGTAAACGATCTGGTAAACTGGATTGAGAGAAAGGGTCTCAAGACCCATATCACGGAGGGTGATTATCAGAATATTATCGGCGTCATCGGTGACACCTCCCGCATCGATGAGGATCAGGTGAAGAGCTTTGACATTGTCGAGGCTGTGAAGCGGGTCTCCGAGCCCTTCAAGCAGGCAAACCGCAAGTTCCATCCGCACGACACGGTGGTTGAGGTGACGCCGGAGGTCAAGATAGGCCACGGCAACTTCGGCCTGATTGCGGGTCCCTGCTCGGTGGAGAGCGAGGAGCAGATTATCTTTGTCGCGCAGAGCGTCAAGGCGGCCGGCGCAACCATGCTCCGCGGCGGCGCGTTCAAGCCGCGCACTTCCCCCTACGATTTCCAGGGCTTAAAGGCGGAGGGACTGAAGCTTCTGCTCGAGGCGAAGAAGGCGACTGGGCTTCCGATTGTGACCGAGATTATGAGCGCTGAGCACATCCCGCTCTTTGAGGATGTGGACGTGATTCAGGTCGGTGCGCGGAACATGCAGAACTTTGAACTCTTAAAGGAACTCGGCAAGCTGAATAAGCCGATTCTCTTAAAGCGCGGACTTGCGAATACGATCAAGGAACTCTTAATGAGCGCCGAGTACATTATGAGCTCGGGCAACGAGAACGTGATTCTCTGCGAGCGCGGCATTCGCACCTACGAGACGGCGACCAGAAATACACTGGACCTCTCGGCGGTTCCGGTGTTGCACGAGCTCTCGCACCTTCCGGTGGTTGTAGACCCGAGCCACGCGACGGGTGTGGCGCGCTATGTGAAGCCGATGGCCATGGCAGCGGTCGCTTCCGGCGCGGACGGCCTCATCATTGAGGTACACAACGATCCGCCGCACGCACTCTCGGACGGCGCACAGTCGCTGCGCCCGGAGCAGTTTGCGGATGTGTCCCGCGCGATTTCGCTGATCCGGAAGGCCACGATTGAGGCAAATGCCTGAGCGAAGAGGAGGAACGGTATGGAACAGGTTCTGGTGCGGGCCTCGCGGGTTTACGAGGTAATTATCGGCGCAGGCATGCTCTCGGAGCTCGGGCTTCGGACGGCGGCGCTGATTCGCGGGCGCAGGGCGGTCATTGTGACGGATTCCAATGTGGGACCGCTCTACGGTGAGCAGGCGGCCGAGACGCTCCGGCAGGAGGGCTTTTCGGTCGAGACCTTTACGTTCCCGGCGGGTGAGGCCTCGAAGAATCCGGGAACGCTCCTGGAAGTGCTGACCTTTTTTGCCAAGGCAGAGCTCACGAGACAGGATGTCGTGATTGCGCTCGGCGGCGGTGTGACAGGCGACCTTGCGGGGCTCGCGGCTTCTCTTTATCTCCGCGGTGTTCCTTGCGTTCAGGTTCCGACCTCGCTGCTCGCGATGGTGGACTCCTCGGTCGGCGGCAAGACAGCGGTCGACCTGCCGGAGGGCAAGAACCTGGTCGGAACCTTCACGCAGCCCTACCTTGTGCTCTGTGACAGCAAGGCACTCGACACGCTGGCGCCCGAAGTCTTTGCTGAGGGCATGGCGGAGGTTATCAAGTACGGTATGATACGGAGCCGTGAACTCCTCGACCTTCTGCTGAGCGATGAGGCGGCGGAGAAACTGGAGGACATCATTGCCCAGTGCGTGCGTTTAAAGCGCGATGTGGTCGCGGAGGACGAGCAGGATTTTGGCGAGCGCCAGATTCTGAACTTCGGACACACCCTGGGACATGCCATTGAGCGGGAGATGAACTATAAGCTTTTCCACGGCGACTGTGTCGCAATCGGTATGGCGATTATGACGCGGGCGCTGGTGCGGGACGGCCGCTGCCCGGAGAGCTGTGAGAAGATACTGGAGAAGCTTCTCAAAAAATATAAGCTGCCGAACAGCACGGAGCTGCCGAGCGAGCGCATCCTTGCGGCGGCACGCGCCGACAAGAAGCGCCGGGGCGAGAAGATTACGCTGATTGAGCCGAAAACGCTGGGCAACTGCGTGCTCGTGAAGACGGATTTTGCGGAACTCGCGCGGCTTCTGGAGTTGGGGCGCTGAGACGACAGCGTTTCGCGGGATAGCGGAATGACGGTGATAGCGGAAATAACGGAATACAGATTCAAGCGCAGCCAAAGCGGAGCCATCCGCTTCGGCTGTTTTTATTTTTGAACCGAAAACTTGACAGATACAGGGTGGGGGTATATTATAGCTGTAGTTCAAAGGTACCCCCCAGGGGTATTAATCGGGAGAGGAGGTGCAATGTGGCAGTGAACGAAGAGATGGCCTGTCCCCATTGCAGCGGCATGAAAAAGGTGCGGGACGGAGCTGAGCAGAGACAGCTCTTAAACCGACTGAACCGCATTGAGGGGCAGATACGCGGGGTAAAGAAGATGCTCGAGGAAGATGCCTACTGCATTGACATTCTGAATCAGGTTTCGGCGGCGAACTGCGCGCTGAACAGCTTTACCAAGGTGCTGCTCGCGGCACACCTAAAGTCCTGTGTCGCGGAAGATGTGCGCGAGGGCAACACGGAAAAGCTGGACGAGCTGGTCAGAACTCTGCAAAAGCTGATGAAGTGAGGCGGACGGTACCGGATAGGACAAGCATAAGAAAGAAGGTAAGATGAAGCAATATACAGTCAGCGGAATGAGTTGTGCGGCCTGCCAGGCGCGGGTCGAAAAGGCGGTGTCAAAGCTGCCGGGGGTGAAAAGTTGCTCGGTGAGTCTGCTCACGAACTCCATGGGTGTTGAGGGCGATGTGACGTCAAGCGAGGTCATACAGGCGGTCGAGGCGGCGGGTTACGGCGCGGCCGAGAAGGATGCGGCGGAGCAGAGTCACGGTAGCTATCAAGCAAAGCTTGCGGCCGAGGAGGATGCCTTAAAGGACAGAGAGACGCCGAAGATGAAGCGGCGGCTCATCGCCTCGATTTTATTCCTCCTGCCGCTTCTCTATCTCACGATGGGACATATGATGTGGAAGTGGCCGCTCCCGTCCTTCTTTGACGGGAACCATGTCGCCATGGGACTGCTGCAACTCCTCCTTGCGGCCGCAATCATGGTCGTGAACCAGAAGTTCTTCGTGAACGGTTTTAAGAGCCTGTTCCACGGCGCGCCGAATATGGATGCGCTGATAGCCATCGGCTCTTCGGCGGCCTTCCTCTACTCGACTGTAATTTTGTTTTTGATGACGCGGGCCGTGGTAGACGGCAATCAGGCCAAGGTCACGGAATACATGATGGAGTTTTACTTTGAGACGGCCGCCATGGTACTCGCGCTGATTACAGTCGGCAAGATGCTCGAGGCCTACTCAAAGGGCAAGACGACGAGCGCCTTAAAGTCACTGATGAAGCTCGCGCCAAAGACTGCGAGGGTCCTCCGGAACGGCGAAGAAGTTACGGTTCCGGTCGATGCGGTTCGGGTCGGGGACATCTTCCGCGTGAAGCCCGGCGAGAATATCCCGGTGGACGGTCTTGTGGTCGCGGGAAACAGCGCGGTGAACGAGGCTGCGCTGACCGGCGAGAGCCTACCGGTCGACAAGGCGGTCGGCGACGAAGTGAAGTCCGCGACCTTGAACCAGTCGGGCTTCCTCGAGTGCCGCGCGACCAGAGTCGGTGAGGATTCGACCCTCGCGCAGATCATCAAGATGGTAAGCGATGCGGCGGCGACCAAGGCGCCGGTCGCAAGACTTGCGGATCAAATTTCCGGCGTCTTTGTGCCGGCGGTCATTCTGGTGGCAGTTGTGACCACCGTTATCTGGCTTCTCGCGGGCGGAAGCATCGGCTTTTCGCTGGCGCGCGGCATTGCGGTGCTCGTGGTGAGCTGCCCCTGCGCGCTGGGCCTTGCGACACCGGTCGCCATCATGGTCGGCAACGGTGTCGGCGCGAGACAGGGCATTTTATTCAAGAACGCAGAGGCTCTGCAGGAGACCGGCAATGTGCAGATTGTGGCGCTCGATAAGACCGGAACCATTACAAACGGCACGCCGGTTGTGACGGATGTGCTGCCGAACGGCGACCGGGATAAGCTGTTCCGCGCGGCCTATGCGCTCGAGGCAAAGAGCGAGCACCCGCTCGCGAAGGCGGTCGTTGCCTATGCCAAAGAGCAGGGTATTCCTTTGGAAGAGGTCGATGACTTTGCGGCGCTTCCCGGAAACGGCTTAAGCGCGCGGCAAAACGGCACGCAGCTCTTTGCCGGAAACCTGAGCTTTGTGCGCGGCAAGGTCTCGATTCCGACGGAACTCGAGGCAGCGGCGGATGCGCTCGCGGCGGTGGGAAAGACACCGCTCTATTTTGCGGCGGGACAAGAGCTCCTCGGTGTCATTGCGGTCGCGGACACGATGAAGGAGGACAGCGCGGCGGCAATCGCAGAGCTTAAAAAACTCGGCATCCATGTGGTCATGCTGACCGGGGACAACCAAAAGACAGCCGAGGCCATAGGCAAGCAGGCGGGTGTCAACGAAGTCGTGGCGGGTGTGTTGCCGGACGGCAAGGAGGCCGTGATTCGGGCACTCCGGGAAAAGGGCAAGGTCGCTATGGTCGGCGACGGCATCAACGACGCACCGGCGCTGACGCGTGCCGACATCGGCATTGCAATCGGTGCGGGCGCGGATGTGGCCATCGACGCGGCGGATGTGGTGCTGATGAAGAGCCGACTCACGGATGTCACGGCGGCGATACGCCTGAGTCGCGCGACTTACCGGAACATTCTGGAGAACCTCTTCTGGGCGCTCATCTACAATGTGCTCTTGGTGCCGACAGCGGCGGGCGCTTACCTGCATTTCTTCGGTATCGCGATGAACCCGATGCTTGGCGCGGCGGCAATGAGCCTCTCGAGTGTCTGTGTTGTGAGCAATGCGCTGCGTCTTAACCTGTTCCGCGTGCACGATGCGCGGCACGACCGGCCGCTGCGCCACCATGTTACCGTAAACCAATCGGGGCGGCTTTTGGAAGCCGTAAGCGCCGAAAAAGGCGCGGAAGGAGATCTTATGAAGAAGGAACTTACAATCAAGGGTATGATGTGCGGACACTGCGAGGCGACAGTCAAGAAGGCGCTCGAGGCACTGCTGGGCGTTCAGAGTGCAGCCGTGAGCCACGAGAAGGGCGCTGCGGTCGTGGAGCTGAATGCGGAAGTCAGCGATGAGACGCTGAAGCAGGCCGTGGAAGAGAAGGACTATGAGGTGACCGGCGTTAAGAGTCTCTGAGCCGGAAGCTTGATTTGCAACGCGAGAGCATGACCATGGTCTCCGGGGCGGCGAAAGCCGTACCCGGAGATTTTTTTTTGAAAAGAAACGACTTGCTGCGGCAGAAGAGGGTATTTTGTCTCAGGAAAGAGTTGAAAAAGCTAGACAGTAGCGTGCCGCGGCAAGTGATGTCCGGCGGAAAGCGGTAACGGTTTTACAAAAGTTATTAAAAAGCGCTTTCACGGCTTTTATTTATAAAGGCGAAGTGCTATCCTTAGTAGAGGTTAGGAGTATATAACCCGCCGCAATCAACGGGTGGCGGCGGACGGGGAGCGCCCCGGTCCGCGCAAAGAAAGGGGGAGAAATGTATGGCGGAAGCAAGCAAACAAAATGAGCCGGAAAAAGGGAGAATGGCGGGCTTTTTCTACTATGTGACAAAGTTTGCGGCGGTGAGCAAGGCAAGCTACCAAAAGAGCGTTGTGCTGGCCTGTGTCGGGGTTCTCTGCTCCATGGCGCCGTATTTTGTGATGGGGCACATGGTAAAAGAGCTTCTCCTTGGAGAGCGCGACTATGCCGTGTTTCTTCGAGAGGGAGCTGTGATGGCACTTTTTATTGTGCTCGGTATCGTCTTTCACACACTCTCGACCAACCTGTCACACAAAACGACCTTTGCGTTGATTGCGGGGATACGGACGGCACTCTTAGAAAAGCTTGCACGCCTGCCGCTCGGAACGGTGCGCGAGACGCCGTCCGGCGCGCTCAAAAATATCATGGTCGAGCGAACGGATGCGATTGAGACGACACTTGCGCATGTGGTGCCGGAAGTTACGGCAAACCTGCTTGCGCCGCTCCTCATGTTTTTGTATCTCTGCCGCATCGATTGGCGCATGGCGCTCTTATCGCTCGCGACCCTGCCGCTTACCCTGCTCTGCCTGATGGCGATGTTTCACGACTACGAGCGCCCCTTCCGCAGAACGCAGGAGACCACCAAGGCGCTGAATGATACGGCGGTCGAGTATATCGGCGGCATTGAGGTCATCAAGGCCTTCGGAAAGGCGGAGAGCTCTTATGCCCGCTTTGCGCGCGCGGCCGAGGAGAACGCGAACAGTTTCACCGACTGGATGCAGGCGACCATCGTGCCCTTTTCTCTCGGCATGACGATTGCACCGGCAACCCTGCTTGCGGTGCTTCCGCTCGGCGCGGTGTTTGTGATGCAGGGCACGCTCGCGTTTCATGACTATGTGATGATACTGATTCTCGCCTGCGGTCTGATTACGCCGCTCATTACGGCACTCAGCTTCAGTGACAGCATCGGCAAGGCGACTTCAATCTTCGGTGAGATTGACGCTGTCCTTACGCTTCCGGAACTCTCGCGCCCCGTAGGGAGCCGCGTCATGCCAAAAGGCAGCGAAGTGCGACTTTGCGATGTGCGTTTCGGCTACGGGGAAAAAGAAGTGCTGCACGGCATAAACCTTTGCATTCCGGAGGGAAAGGTGACAGCCCTGGTCGGTCCCTCGGGGAGCGGCAAGTCGACCATCGCAAAACTGGTTGCTTCCCTCTGGGACGTCGGGGACGGCAGCATCACCCTCGGCGGCGTCGATTTAAGAGAGCTTTCGACGGAGGACTATAACCGGCAAGTTGCCTACGTTTCTCAGGACAGCTTTCTCTTTAACACGACGGTGCGGGAAAACATACGCATGGGAAGACCGGGGGCAAGCGATGCGGAAGTCGAACAGGTTGCGCGGGACAGCGGCTGCTATGACTTTATCGCAGAACTCGAGAACGGTTTTGACACCGTGGTCGGCGGGAGCGGGGCGCATTTGTCGGGCGGTGAGCGCCAGCGCATTTCGATTGCCCGCGCGATGATGAAGGATGCGCCGCTCCTCATCTTAGATGAGGCGACCTCCTATGCGGATCCGGAAAATGAGGCGCTGATTCAGCGCTCTGTGGCAAGACTTGCGCAGAATAAAACGCTGCTGGTAATTGCGCACCGGCTCTCGACCATTGTGAATGCGGATCAAATTGTTGTGGTACAGGCCGGGAGGATTGCGGCCTGCGGGACGCACGAGGCGCTGCTAAGAGAGAGTCCGCTCTACCGAAACATGTGGGAGGCGCACAGCAGCGCAAGGGACCGCGCGGAGGAAGGAGGGCTTTCCGAATGATTGCGACACTCAATAAGTTTTTTGCCTTTTGTTCCGCAAAACACCGCCGTATGTTTTATGGGGCGCTTTTACTCGGGGTATTGATTGCTTTTTGCGAAGTGCTGAAATACCCGGCAATCAACCTGATACTCCACGGTTTTTCGGAAAAGAGGATGACGGGTAAGCTGATACTTTTCAGTTTTCTGCTCCTGCTCATCGGCGTACTTGCGGAGGCAGCGTTCCGCGCCAAGCAGGCCATGCTCCAGTGCCGCGCGGGCTACGGGGAGTGCGCGAACAAGCGCATAGAAATTGCGGAAAAGCTGCGCTTTTTGCCCATGGGCTATTTTAACCGCAAGAGCCTCGGTGATATCAGCTCGGTGACCACCAATACCATGGAGCAGCTCGGCGATGTGGCAACCCTCGTGGTCATGCAGACAACCCAGGGGCTTCTCAACACAGCGCTCATTCTGTTGATGCTTTTACTCTTTGATTGGCGTATCGGTCTCATTGCCCTTACCGGCGTGCTGCTCTTTGCCCTGATTAACGCCCGCATGCAGCATGAAAATGAGTCCTTGTCCAAACAAAAAATAGCGAACGACACCAAACTCGTCGAGAATGTGCTCGAGTACATTCAGGGAATTTCCGAGGTGAAGTCCTACGGGCTCAGCGGAGAGTCCGAGCGAAAGCTGAAGGATAGCATTGCGGAATCCGCCCGCGTGATGACCGAGTTGGAGCTTGCGTCAAACCGCTACATGCCGCTCCAAAACGGGGTGCTGAAGCTGACGGGACTCGGGATTTTACTGGTCTCGCTGCGCTTTTATCTGGACGGAAGCATGGACCTCATCACCGCGGTTCTGATGATGGTTATGGCCTTTCATGTTTTCGCGGGACTTTCGAGCATGGGCTCTTATTCGGCTCTGCTTCGCATGGTGGATCTCTGCGTCACGCGGGGGCAGGAGATACTCTCTCTCCCGTCGATGGAAATCGGGGGAGAGGACTATAAGCCGCGGACAGAGGACATCGAACTTGAGACCATAGACTTTGCGTATGGGAGCCGGAAGGTGATAGACGGCATCTCGCTTCACATTCCGTCCGGCACAAGCGCGGCCTTTGTGGGTCCCTCCGGCAGTGGCAAGACCACGCTCTGCCGACTGATGGCCCGCTTCTGGGATGTGCAGCGCGGCGCGGTGCGTCTCGACGGGAAAGACGTGCGGGACTACTCGATCGACTCGCTGATGGAGAACTTCAGCTTCGTGTTCCAATCGGTTTACCTCTTTCACGACACGGTCGCAAACAACATACGCTTCGGAAAGCCGGATGCGACCATGGAGGAAGTCATTGCCGCGGCAAAACAGGCTTGCTGCCACGACTTCATTATGGCGCTCCCGGAGGGCTATGACACCGTAATCGGAGAGAACGGCGCCTCGCTCTCCGGCGGGGAGCGGCAGCGCATCTCGATTGCGCGGGCCATCATGAAGGATGCGCCCGTTATTATCCTCGATGAGGCGACCGCCAACGTGGACCCGGAGAACGAGAAGGAACTCATGGAGGCAATCGCGGCGCTCACCAGGGAGAAGACGGTCTTACTGATAGCGCACCGCCTGAAAACCGTGCGGGACGCAAATTGTATCTTTGTGCTTGACCGCGGGCGCATTGTACAGCGCGGAACCCACGAAGAACTTCTCAGGGAGGACGGCATATACCGAAGATTTGTGGAGGCGAGAAGCGAGGCGCTCAGCTGGAGAGTATGAATTCGAATACGAAAAGAGCCGCGGCGAAAGGGAACTTTCGCCGCGGCTCTTTTTTGTTCGCAGATTTTGTCCGAAACCTGTCATTTGAGAAATACAGCTGTGGTGTGAGCTTTGTTTCCGGCGTGCTACCCTGTTTTTTCGGGAAGAACTGCCATGTTTTTCGGAGGTTTTGCGGATGACAACATTTTGTTCGGCTTTCCGGTACGGGGGAGGGCTATCTGTCGCTTGACAGCCGAAAGCTGTCGGAATATAATAACCTACGATAATTATCTTTGATAATAAAAGGAGGCGCTGTGGAAGCACTGAACGAGCGGAAAATCAAGCGTATGATGGATGCGATGTATCTTGCAAAGCGCATCTGGGAACTGCAGCCGGAGCTGCCGGAGGGCATTAGCAGTACGGAGATGCGCGTTTTGGATGCGGTGGAACAGCTCGCGGCTGCGCAGAAAGCGGTCTATGTGAGCGATATTGCGGCTGCACTGAAGCTTCCCCGCCCGGGGGTCACGCGTGCGGTCAAGGTAATGACCCAGCGCGGTTATTTTGAAAAGGAGACGGACGGCAAGGACAGACGCTATGTGGCCGTGCGCCTCAGCGAAGCGGGGAAGTGCTTTTATGAGAAACACGACCGGGATTACTTTGCGGGGCTCAAGGCGAAACTCGGCGGCATAGAGGCGAGCGATGCGGAGACCATGATTGCCTGCATTGAAAAGGTCTACGCGCTGCTCCACGGGAGTGAAGAAGAGGAGAAGAGATGAGAGAAGGACGCGGAGAAGAAATCAGAGCAGAAATGAAAACAGAGCTGTCAGAACAGGCAGAAAAAGAGAGAGGAGCGGCGCAGGAAGTGAGCGGACGCCTGTCGGAAAACAGCGATTTTACCAGAGGCTCCATACCGAAAAAACTGATTCTCTTCATGCTGCCCGTGCTCGGCGCCTTGATTTTGCAGGCGATGTACGGCGCGGTCGATCTGCTGATCGTGGGGCGCTACGGCAGCACGGCGGGGATATCGGGTGTGTCGACCGGTTCCCAGATTCTGAACCTGATTACCTTCATGGTGAGCGGTTCGGCCATGAGCATCACGGTTTTAATCAGTCGCTATCTCGGTGAGAAAAGGGACAGTGAACTGGGTTCCTTGATCGGCGCTGCGACTGTCATCTTCGTCCTGATTTCGACGGCGCTCTTTGTGCTGATGGTTTTCTTTGCGGAACCGCTTGCCACACTCATGCAGGCGCCTGCGGAGGCAAAGCAGCTCACGGCGGACTATATCCGCATCTGCGGCGCGGGCATTTTCTTCATTGTCGCCTACAATGTGATTGCGGCCATTTACCGCGGACTCGGTGACAGCAATTCGCCCCTCCTCTTCGTCGGCGTAGCCTGCGCGATCAATGTGGTCGGAGATCTCTTCTTTATCGCGGTGCTCGGTATGAACGTGGCGGGCGCGGCGCTCGCAACCGTATTGGCGCAGGCGCTCAGTGTGCTCTTTTCCCTAGTGATGCTTCGAAAAAAGCAGCTCAGCTGCCGCTTTCGGCGGAGCGACTTTCGCTTGAACGAGCAGAGTGCGCGTATTCTAAAAATCGGCTTTCCGCTCGCATTACAGGAGCTGCTGACCCAGAGTTCCTTTGTCGCGATCTGCGCCTTTGTGAACCGCCTTGGGCTTGAGGCCTCCTCGGGTTACGGCGTGGCGAGCAAGTTAATCGGTTTCATCATGCTGGTGCCGAGCGCCCTCATGCAGTCGCTCGCAAGCTTTGTCTCGATGAATGTCGGCGCGGGCGATGAAAAGCGCGCGGAGAGAGCTGCCGTGACCGGTGTGTGGATCTGCGAACTTGTCGGAATCGTGGTCTTCTTCCTAGTGCTCCGCCACGGAGACCTACTCTCGGCTGTCTTTACGGCGGACAGCGCCGTCATAGCCAAGAGCTTTTCTTATCTGAAGGGCTTTGCGCCGGAAGTGCTCTTAACCCCCGTGCTTTTTGCCTTCATCGGTTACTTCAACGGGCACGAGGCGACGCTCTGGTCCATGGAGCAGGGACTCTTGCAGGTCTTTCTGGTTCGCCTGCCCTTCTCTTTCTTCATGAGCATACAGCCGAATGCGAGTCTTCGGCACATTGGCTACGCGGCGCCGCTCGCGACGGCCTTTGGCATTTTGATCAATACCGCGTATCTCTTGTATTACCGAAAGAAGTATTTGACGGAAAAGCGCTGTTAAGGCAGTGTTACAAGCGAAAAGGAATCCCGAAGTTTATCCGGGATTCCTTTTTTTCATGGGGGCGATGCTGCTGCCTTAGGGTCAGTCATAAGGTATCAGGAACGTTGAATCCGATACAGATGCAAAAAACTACTTATTTCTGCTTCTTGGTTTCTGCCGCTTTGAGGAGATTCTGATAGAACGGGAGATAGGCATCCTTGCTGTCTTCGACAATCAGCGCTTCCGGGTGGAACTGCAGTCCCATGAAGTAGGTATTGTCATCCTTCACGACAGCCTCGATGATACCGTCGGCAGACTTGGCGACGACCTTCAGGTGATCGCCGAGTTTGTCCACAGCCTGGTGGTGCCAAGAGTTGACCTCATAGGTACCCGCGCCGCCGAAGGCATCCGCCACAATGTTGTCGCCGTCAACCGTGATGTCGTGGTAGACAAAGACCTTGTGGTTCGGATCGCGGTGAATGATGTCGCTCTCGACTTTGGACGGAAAGTCCTGGTACAGCGTTCCGCCGCAGATGACATTCAGGAACTGCATGCCTCTGCAGGTGCAGAGCGTCGGGATATCCGCCTTGATGGCCGCATTGATCAACGCATAGTCGGAGACATCGCGCGCTTCATTGGTCTTCTCGAGAAGCGGATCCTTGGCCTCGTGATAGTAGGAGGGATCAATGTCCTCGCCGCCGGTCATGACAAGCGCATCCAGATCCTTCAGGGCTGCCGCTGCCTCTTCTTCCGTCTTGAACTGTGCCAGATAGACAGGTTCGCCGCCCGCCTTGATGACGGCATTGCAGTAGTCGTCTTTCGCGGTGTCGAGATTATCCTCCGACCAAGAGATGCCGACCTTCAGCTTCTTGGTCTCCGCCTTCTTTGTGCCGCCACAGGCGCAGAGCGAAACAGCCATTGCCACAGTCAGTACCAGGCTTGCAAACTGCCTCAATTTTTTCATAATAGTCCTCTCTTTTGCAGCAGACACCTCCCCTCTGTACAGGTAAATCTTAACACACACTTGTCGCTTTTTAAACAGATATTCGGGCGATAAAATAAAGATTTACGGTAAAAACGATTCAGAAAAGCAGACAGCACATGTAAAAACATGGAAAAACATTGCTGATTTGGCTGTAAAATGCAAAAATTTATTAAAAATATATAATAACCGGAGCGGAGGGAAGACGGCTGCGTTCTGCCGCGAATTTGCGCACAGATTCTTTGGGGGAACGGCGCCACAGATCCTTTCACCGTCGGCGGACGGTGGTGACTTTGCTATTTTGTTGACAATGTGGGGAGCCGTGTCGACTTTGAAAATCGAGTATCATAATAGTGCACAGAAAAAAACGAAATCAAAGGCTCTGAATTGTCGTGAGACTTGAGAAAGTGCCCGGAATGGACTACACTGGAGCAGGTACAGTTCGGACGGGAGGGAGGAAGATATGCTCTTAAAGAACGGATCCTTTTACTACGAAAAACGCCTGGTGCCGGGAGATCTCCGCGTGACGGGCGAGACCATCGCGGCATTCTCGCCGCAGACCCAAGGAGGCCTCACGCCGCTTGCAAATGAGGAAGTGCTGAACTTAGGAGGCGCGGCGGTCATACCGGCTTTTTTGGACATTCACACGCACGGCGCGGTCGGCGTGGATGCGAATGCGGCGAGCGCCGAGGACTTTGAAAAACTGGCACGCTTTTTTGCGCGTCAGGGGACGGGCAGCTTTCTCTGCTCGATTCTCACCGATACGGAAGAGCAGACGGAGCGTGCCATTCAGGCCTTCCTCGATTGGAAAAAACTGCCGCACGCGGGCGCGGATTTGCTCGGCATACACTTAGAGGGGCCGTTTTTATCCCCGAAGCATAAAGGCGCGATGCCGGAGAGCCTGCTCCGCAAGCCGGACTATGACTTGATTGCCCGCTACCAGGAAAAGGCAGAGGGGCATATTCGCTATATCACCCTTGCGCCCGAGTTGCCGGGTGCCATTGAGCTGATTCCGAAGCTCCGCGCCCTCGGCATTGTCACCGCCCTCGGGCATTCGGACGCGGATTACCGCACCGCAGAGCGCGCCATTTTTGCGGGCGCGCGCGCGGCGACGCACACAGGCAACGCGATGCGGCCGTTTGACCGCCATGAGCCCGCCATCTTCGGTGCTGTGCTCGCCTCGGAAGAGGTCTACTGCGAAATGATTTCGGACGGCCTGCACTTACACCCGGGCAGCATCTGCCTCTATTTGCAGGCGAAGGGACTTGACCGCGCAATCGCAATCACGGACTCCATCATGGCGGCGGGACTGCCGGACGGCGAGTACATGCTCGGTGTTAACGAGGTTGTGGTGAAGAACGGTGACGCGCGCTTAAAGCACGGGGCTGCCCGTGCGGGAAGCACGCTCACGATGGCGCGCGCCTTCCGGAACTTGAGAATGTTTACCGGGCGGCCGACCGCAGAGTTGGTTTCGCTGCTCTCGGAGAACGCAGCGCGCCTTCTCGGGGAGGAGAAGAGAATCGGAAATCTCACCCCGGGCAAGCAGGCGGACCTTTTGGTTTTGAAAGAGGATGAGATTCACCGCGTCATGCTTCGCGGCGCGTTTTGTAACTTTGACTGAGAACAGGGAAAGCAGAGAAGGAGGCATCATGGCAGGAAATTCGTATCATTCTTATTATGAGATCGGCAGAGAAGAACTCGAAAAGGGCGCAAAGATTCCGATTATGGTTTGCAAGGAGCCGGGAGAAGCGTTCTACGAGCTCGCGCTCGAGATGGTAACGGAGATCGAGAAAAACAATGCTGCTGGACGTCGCACGGTGTTCATTTGTCCGGTGGGACCGGTGGGACACTACCCGATTTTTGTGCGCCTGGTGAACGAGAGAAGGGTTTCGTTAAAGGACTGCTGGTTCTTCAACATGGACGAGTACCTGACCGATGAGGGCGAATGGGTTGCCAAGGAGGACAGACTTTCCTTCCGCGGCTTCATGGAGAGAACCGTATACAGCAAGATTGCGCCGGAACTCAACATTCCCGAGGAACAGCGCATTTTCCCGGATCCGCATCACCCGGAGAAGGGCGATGCGCTGCTGGAAGAACTCGGCGGCGCGGATATCTGCTTCGGCGGCATCGGCATCACCGGGCATCTCGCATTCAACGAGCCCCAACCGGAGCTTTCCCCCGAGGAGTTCGCGGCACTCCCGACCCGCGTCCGCACGATTGCGCCGGAGACCCGCGCGGTGAACTCAATCGGTGACCTTCGCGGCGCGCTCGAGGACATGCCTTCGCTCTGTGTGACCATAGGCATGAAGCAGATTCTATCGGCAAAGAAAGTGCGTCTCGGCATGTTCCGCGACTGGCATTACTCGGTGATTCGCCGCGCAGCTTACGGTGAAGTCAGCGCTGCCTTCCCGGTTACGCTCCTGCAGCGCCACCCGGACGCCAAGATGTATATGAGCGAGCGCGTCGCGAGCGGAAATTAACCTTGTAAAAAAATTTTCGGCGGAAAAGCTGGGAAATTTTTATAGGGGATAGTTTTTAGGAGTTAGAGTTTATCTGGCTGGAAAAGGCGGTAGAAGTAGAAAGGAGTCGTTGAGAGCTTATACTTGGCAAGAAAACATTTTTGTTATGTATGGTGAAGTTTAGCGAAGAGTATGGAGGGAAAATAGAGATGATGGAGAGGAGTCAAAACGGGATTAATAAGTATAATAATCTCAATGCGAATTATGTAAACGTATCTAGTGCCAGCCTTTCGGCAGGATGCAATCCTTGCTCACCTGATGAGGTTAGAGATGGAAGCCAGTGCAATCCTTGTCATCCCTGCTATCCGGATCAGATTACAGATGGTGAACAGTGCAATCCCTGCCATCCCTGCTATCCAGATCAGATTACAGATGGTGGTCAGTGCAATCCCTGTCATCCTTGTTATCCGGATCAGATTACAGAAAGTGAACAATGCAATCCTTGCAATCCTTGCTATCCGGATCAGTGGAGAGATGGGGGAAACTCCTCTGGTGGAGGGTGCTTTATCACTTCGGCCTGTGTGGAAACACTGAATTTACCCGATGATTGCGATGAGCTGCAAACCCTGCGCGTTTTACGCGATAAGCGGAAACTGTATGATCAGCAGTTCAGCGCGCTGGTGGACGAATATTATCGGATTGCACCGGCCATTGTTTCCGCGATTGATCATATGCCGGACCGTCTTGCACGTTATCGGGATATCTATGAGCGTATGGTTGTACCTTGTGTTGCAATGGTGAAGCAGAATCGTGAAAATGACGCCGTACAGCTGTATACCGATACGGTATTGGAGTTGAAGCGCCGCTATCTGGAGGAGGCATGAAGTATTATTGCATCTCTGATCACTGTCGTTGGGTCAAAGGTAGCAAGGCCAGCGCAATTTACGATTTGCGGCATGGACAGGTTTACGCTCTGAATGAGGATGCGACACAGCTACTCTCACTGGCTTTGTCCGGTAAAGCTTTACCGGAGGATAGTTCTTTTTTGGATTCTTTGGAAATGGATGGGCTCGTCAATGATCATTCTTGTGCCATTGTAGAACATCGAGTCCGCCCGGTTATCCGTTATGCATGGCTCGAATTGACCAATCGCTGCAATTGCCGCTGCCTGCATTGCTATGGTGCTTTTGGCTTGCCTTGTGAGTCTGAACTGGCAAATGAATTAAGCACAGAGGAATGGAAAAGGGTGCTTGAGCAATTAAAATTCATGGGCTGTGAGGCTTTTCAGTTTATTGGTGGTGAACCGCTCATGCATCCCGGTTTCAGCGAATTGTTGCGCTATGCAGTCGAGCTCGGCATGAAGCGGATTGATATTTTTACCAATGCCTATTTGTTGACAGAGCCGTTGGCAGACCTCATTGCTGAAGTCGGCGCGAGCGTTCGTGTGTCCCTATATGGTCATAATGCAGCATCTCACGATCATATTACCCAGCATAAGGGCAGCTTTGCTCGCCTAGATCACAGTCTTGATTTGCTACATGAGCGGAATGTGCCTGTGAACATTGCCGTAGTGATGATGCGGGAAAACCAGCATCTGCTGCCGAAAATTCGCGGGTATATCGAAGGCAAAGGACTGCGCTTCAACGGCTTCGATACCGTGCGGACAGTGAAACACAGCCCGCAGTCCAGTCATGCGGTCACCGATCCGGAGATTAACGCAAAGCGCATCATAAGCAGACCTAGATTTAAAACCTCTTCGGATGGCTTTGCTGTCAATCATCAGTGGAACAGCTGCTGGTTTGGCAAGTTTTCTATCACAGCTTCCGGAAATGTGATTCCCTGTATTTTTGCGCGTGACTTGTCCTGCGGAAATATCCGAACGGATACCAAGGAAGATATTCGAGAAAAGCTGCTAGGTTATTGGAGAGTCACTAAAGATCAAGTGGATGGATGTCGGGACTGCGAATTTCGCTATGCCTGCGACGACTGCCGACCCTTGGCTATGGGCGATGGGAATGGCCTTTACGGAAAATATCCTCGTTGTATGTATGATCCACAGCAGTGTAGCTGGGAGTAGTGCTGAGATTATTACAGTAGATGATAGCTGGCAGAACTAAGAAGAGGTGGAATTTTAGAGGAGAGTTGTTAGAATACTGGAACAGATGTATTGATGCAATAAGTGCCGTGTGTATCGGATCAACGGAGATGTGATTCAGATTGTCCAGTGCGGTTCTCACTACAGAGATAAGTAAAAAACGGCAAGAAAAAAAGCAGAGCGGAAATTCGGCTAAGCGGACAAAAAGAGTTGGTGCTAGCTCCAGAGTTCGGGGTAGGGAGTCGTCCTATGAAGTTCGCTCCATACGATTGCATCACCCCATGTCGGGATTGAACTTTCTATCTTTTTCTGCGGCGAAAGTCTTTTGTATATCTCCGCGATACTTCCGTCCGTTGGCATTACCTTTAACAGTTCCTTTGCAGAAAGCGGCTCTGGTGAGGATAAGGTATGATAAGTTGCGCAAATTGAAAATCATATAAAGAAGACATGGTTTGCACCCCTCTGGTAGAATGAAGTTGCGAGACAACACTCAGAAAGGAGACAACAAACCATGTCTGATAAGATTGTACAGTTCAACGAGGAAGTTATCAAGGGGCAGCTGAAAGAACTGGTCCGAGGTAGTGTCGAGGAGACTTTAATGACCTCCTGGAAAAAGAAGCCGAAGCTCTTACACAAGCAGCTCGTTATGAGCGCAATGAAGCGCGCCGGGGTTATCGAAGCGGACACTATGATCGAAACCTTACAACGACTTCCGGCGATGTTACGCTACATATGCCACGTTTAAAGGGAATTCCTTTTGAGACTGCTATCATTGAACGCTATCGCCGTCGTGAAAGTAGTGTTGAGGAGGCTCTTATCGAGATGTATCCGGCAGGTGTGTCTGTCCGTCGCGTTGAGGATATCACAGAAGCACTTTGGGGAACTAAAGTCTCTCCGGGAACAATCAGCGAGCTGAATAAGAAGGCCTATGCTCGCATCGAAGTATGGAGAAGCCGCCCTTTGACAGGGAAAGAATACCCATACGTCTATGTCGATGGAATCTATCTTCGTCGCAACTGGGGCGGTGAATACGAAAATGTGGCGATTCTGGTTGCGATTGCAGTCAATCGAGATGGTTTTCGTGAAGTTATTGGCGCTGCTGAGGGAATGAAGGAAGATAAATCCAGCTGGGTCAACTTTTTTCAGTGGTTGCGCGAAAGAGGCTTAAATGGCGTAAAACTCATTGTCGGAGACAAGTGCCTTGGAATGCTTGAAGCTGTAGGTGAAGTGTTTCCTGAGGCCAAGTATCAGCGTTGTACAGTCCATTTTTATCGCAACGTTTTCTCGGTTGTCCCGAGATCTAAGGTAAGTCTTGTGGCAAAAATGTTGAAAGCAATTCGTGCACAAGAGAGTAAAAAGGCTGCGCGAGAAAAAGCTGCAGCTATAGCCGCCGAGCTTCAGGAAATGAAACTGAAAGAAGCCGCTAAGAAGGTCTCTGAGAGTATCGAAGAAACTCTGACTTACTACGATTTTCCAAGCGAACATTGGATGAAGATTCGGACGAATAATACGATTGAGCGTCTGAATCGTGAGATTCGGCGCAGAACCCGTGTTGTGGGAACATTTCCGGATGGAAACTCAGCGCTAATGCTGGTTTGTGCCCGGCTTCGTTATGTTGCAGGAACCCAGTGGGGGAATAAGAAATATATGAATATGATGCACCTGGAGGTGAATGAAGAAAACGCCTCCATTGCAGGCTGACTTCATTTAATCAGAGAATGCAAACTAATTTGCGCATAAATCTTGACGGTACCTGTGTAAACTTGGCCATATCGCCAGAGCTTCGTACTACAAATGGAAAAGCAGATTAGATAATGAAAATGTCGTTCTTAACGGGCGTATAGCCAAAAAAGTGTTGCAGATCCATGAGGAGCATCCAGACATGGGATACAGGCGTATCCGTGACACACTGGAACACGATTATGATATATGTGTCAACGATAAGTGCGTCCTTCGTATTTGCCGGGAAAAGAAAATCCGGTCCATGATAAAACATCGTTATAACTGTTGCACGAAACCAGCATCAGATCCAGCCTATGTAGCAGAAAACGTACTGAACAGGGAATTCCATGCTGACAATCGAACACCGTACCGAAAGGCATTACATACAAAGGAATTATTCAAACGCACTGAGTACTAAATCCCATGAATGTTATAACTCAGCACTAGGAGAAAGAGTATTGCAATTATCAAGACAAAAGCAAAGATTGCACCTGTTTTGTCACCCGAAGAACCAGCAGAGTCGGGTTCATTTTTGAAATCATCACTTCTGTTAATTGCATAAGCGCCCTTTTTGCGCTCGATATCTTTAGATATTGCAGCGTTCGCGCAAATATCTTCGTACTCGAGTTTTTTGACTACTTCTTCAAATCGTGGACCCCATAGTTTTGCTTTTTTTCTTAAATCGTAAAACTGTGAAACCATGGATTTAATATCATTTTCACTAAATACGGAAATATAGTTATAAAAAGAACTTTCACTGCAAGTGTTAATTTTTAAAATCACGAATTCTCTAATGCCAAATTTCTTGGCCATACTGACATTATCTCTGTTTGGAGCTATGTCGAAACAGGCTCTGCAGCTCTTTTGGGACTCGGTTTTGAGGGAACTGCCATTTACCTCAGTCAATACTTTAACGCGTTCACCCGTGAAATACTCTCTCCAAACCCCATTTTCCCTGACGACATACAAATATGGTGCTTTACCAAGATTAGAATCATTTGTTGGAAGGTGTATGTATTCCATTCCAGTGTCAAAGTCTTGAATACCTAGGGAAGGTGCGAAAATGCTGATTCTTTCGGCAAACCTACCATATCCAAGGACATCAGAGACATATGAAAATGCCCCAAATCCATAAGCATCAGCCCATCCATATCCTTCAATTGCCATCTTACTTAACATCCTCTATAAAAAGACTTAAATTCATACCTACAGTTATTGCATTGACAAGGTTGGCTTTTCGAGTTGTTGTCAAAAATCGGTGCTTTAAACAGGATTTTGTGTGCCTGGGCAAAGCATACATAATACTTCAAATCTAAGTTTATGCTATCTGATAAGATGTCCGTTATAGTTGTCTAGTCTGTCCTCTTTCAATCCAATTATTGATTATGCTAATCAATGTTACATTTACCAATTTACAATCTCCTTTCAATTTGTGAACATGCGGGAATTGCCAATATCTTACTATACTATACCACATCATTTTGTCCCATGACTTCAGGATTGCTTTGTGGTATCTTGCATGGTGAGGAGGGGAATTCTGAGCACTAAACAATGCGTCCCTCAGAATTTTTGGGATATTTTGAGGGACGTCTTGTCTTACGAAAACTTTGTGATAGTTCCACCATCCGGCCAGACTACAGCATATAAGCTAAATTTCGTTTTGAGATCGGTCGCTTCAGCGTTGGCAATAGCCTTATATACTATATCACCAAATTCATCGGAACTTTCAATCATAGTCACAAATTTTCCAGTGGCAGAAGCTAGATAAAAGCTATTATCTTCGGTTGTATCATGTTCTGTATGTATTGCAAAATCTCATTTTCGGGAATACGCGATGAAGTTGCACTTATATATCCACCATTGTTGTCCCCAACTGATAGATACTTTGTAACACCCTCATCCGTACTCGTAAGTGCGAAGCAACTATCATCGTGAAGCATAATAGATAGACGTCGAATGATTCCTGCATTTTCAAGTTATCGCTGCGGCAATTACATAAATCCAATCTTACGGTTTCATTGAGGGATCTAAACGCTTTTTGGATACTGTCAAAGTCGAAGTCAAAAAGACTTCTGGTATCTAGCAGCAAGCGACAAAACTGTATACATATAGCATATATAATATCCCAAGAAAGTGGAGGAGTTATGTTCTAAGTATAGTGAATATCAAGAGAAATATCAATGCTTTTGCGACAAATCAATCGTCATTTTTACTGTGGATGATTGTAAGATGAACTAAGACAATAAAAAAGAGCCAATGACGAACTCGTGGTATGATGAAGCTACCACACACCAACACACCAGGAGGTTCG
>NZ_DBHIHF010000017.1:0-60833 GCF_057248925.1 Stomatobaculum sp. | reverse complement strand
CAGTTCGCCGGAGGAATTATTTCAGACTGTCCTACTTGATCTTGCAATCTAGCCATCAACCTTTGACGATTCCGCAAGTGCATGGGATTTCATCGCCGCAGCCCTAATATGCCTCTATTGGATCGATGATCCATCTCTGACGATCTTGATTGTTCCATCATCAGAAATTTCTATTACAGAGACATCTTCAATCAAATGCCCATGTGCTCGAACATAATACTCAGCCAGTGTTTCCTGCTTGCCACGAAACACTGATTTTTTCATACAAAGCAGCTTCTTTGTCCCAGAAGACAGAAAGCCAAAGTAAAATACAGCCTCGTCCAAGCCCATCAACTTTGCGCTCGGAACATTCTCGGAATCAGTCCACGTATAACATTTGCATTCAGCCACGATAGACCTGTCAGCATTGGCAAGATCAAACTTGTGCTCCTTTGGCGGTCTGCCGATGGGGATTGCTACTTCCTGCTCAAAATATATATTATATTTTTCTTTGAGAATCGTTTGCACAAATTCTTGGAACTTGCATCCGACGTGCGGATTCTCAGAATTTAAATTTGCCATCAGTACTCCTCGTCCTGAGCGGACTACTGCCAATTTGCCGTTATATACGGCACAATCACATCGTAGAACTTCTTTGACCATTCTGCATAAAACTGAGCCATCTGCATCCATTCCTTCTCGTTTTCAATGCGCATGTTATCAAACTGGAAGAAATCAATCATTAACTTGCCAGTGACCATAACGCTTGCCGCCGATACGAACGATACAGCCAGACTCCTTCAGCGCATTAATGTATTTCTGAACAACTCTTCTTGTTGTCCCCAGTTTTTCTCCCAAAGCCTCCTGAGAAATATTTGATTCTTCTCTTAATATGTCTATGAGTCTAAGCACCATTGCTCTTTCCAAAGCACCATCTATGTCAGAGCTTTGGTGCTTTGGTGCTTTGGGCTGGTCTATAAGAGCACTTTGGAGCGCTTTGAAATGCAAACGGATTCCATTCCCCAATACCTCATACTGTGGAAGTTCCGCTCCGAGAGCTCTGCATTCATCACATATTTTCTGGATGCCGCGTCCCCATGTTTCAATATATCCCATCCGATAAAAGACATTCGCTATATCCGGATTGTAGGGGATGGAGTCATGCGGTTCCATCAGGGTTTCCGCAGTCCAGCCATCCGGAAGAACACTACGATTGCTGATGATCATTTCCTCATCCTCAATCCGAATCTGAATAGGCGTGCCAAACATATAACAGTTATGAGCAATTGCGTTGTAGACAGCTTCGCGGACTGCCTCACGTGCAAATGGATAGGTTTCAACGCGTCGGTCATGTTCATATGTGATTTTGGCTTTCAGATACTTCAAGTAAATTAGATCAATGACCTTATCCGCTGTAGTAATCAAAGAGCCTTCCAAAACATCTTGATACTGAAGATCCGCTCCCTTTCCGAATTTTCCTATCTTGACATAACTCCCTGTCTGTACAATTTGAGGATCACTGTAAAAAAGCAGAACAGCGGAACGTTTGAGCTTGCCATCTTTCATGAGGTGTAGTTTGCTGAGCAGTTCCGCATTTGAGACATTCAGCTCAGATTCCATCATCCGATTACTCCTCTCTGCCTCTCTTCGGAATATCTTAAAACTTTCAGCATCCAGCTCTTCTACGATAAGATTGTCAATGGTAACATCTTCCCACCGGAACCCGGTTTTTTTCATGATGAACTGGGACAACGCGATACCTGTCAACTGCTGCTTTGTAGCGCCGCTTCTGTAATGAAACTCTCCATGATAGCTGATTGGGAAACTGCTCGACTCAACTTTGATTTCAATATAATCAAGCCCATCCTCGGTATGTTTATTAACATCCGCAATAATTCCAAGTCCGGTTTGAATCTTATTGGGGATGTCCTCGAGCAGCTTCTTTGCATTCTTAACTCCTACGACACTCCCATCATCGCGTACACCAATGTAGATCGTACCGCCCTGCGCATTGGCAAATCCGCATACCCACTTCAGGTATTCGTCACGCCATGATTCTTTATATTCAATATTCTGGCTCTCTGCCATGTGCTATGACCTCCTCTTTTATTCTTGAAAGACAATACCTATTCTTCCTCATCAGCAAAAATTCCCGGAACATTCTGCCGGATATATTCGACTTCGTTCTCCACGCTGGTTCGACCGCACTTTGATAACGAAGCCTTCAGTTTTAATTTCCCTGTGCTGCCGTCCTTCACGACATACTCCGGATTTTCCTTGATGAATCGCGCCGACTCACGCGAGAAGCCATTTCTCTGCAAAAGGATCGTCAGCGGATTTGTGGTACCATACTCCACGTATTCATACCAGTTATTGGCGTCCAATTCATCATCACCCTTAATACGCCTGAACTCATTTGAAAATCGCAGGAAGTAGTTCGATATGCTAAACAGGATGACATTTTCAATTACCTCCAGCGTATCTGCAAAAACAATGTTACGATGGATTAACGAGGTATCGTCATACACACCTTTGGTATATCTGTTGATCCAGAAGTCATCCGGTTTCTCACGATGATGCTTCAAGGCTGCCCGCATGATGTAGTTCAGGCCATTTCCTTCCATCCATTCACAGAGGATAACCGCGTACCAGCTCAGCAGGCTATCCTTGCCAAGTGTGCTAGATTCATATATTTTCCACTGGAAAACATTGCTCAGCTTCTTCAAAAACTCCAAAACTACGTCGTGTCTGAAATATCCATCCTTCACTTCCGGATAACGCAGATCATTATTTTTTATAGCCATAATGAGACGTTTTGTCTGGTCAACAGATGTATTTATGTCGTCGTCCGGGATTGTCTCTGTATTCTTGAATTTGTCGCGGATATTCTTTTCATCCTCGTCTGTCAGGAATGGCTTAAACTCTCGACGCACGAGTGTATCCTTATCCTCAACAATATCCCTGAGCAGAATAAGGCCAAACTTACGCATCATGATATAGGACTCTTCTGACTGAAGAGGATCGCCATTCTCATTAACACGCTGTGGAATTACAGAGCTACCACTTTTAAGAATGTCAGCTACATACTTTTTTTCAACCTTCTTGAGAACCTTCGGATTCGTAGCGATGGAAAGCACCTGCTCAGGCACTTTCTCTTGCAGCATCCTGACGTAGTCATCGGCTTTTACTGTTTCTTCCTCGTCGGTAACAAAATATACATTACCAAAGAGATTGAAGCTGATTCTGCCAACACGTCCTATTAGGTTTCTGAAATCGACCGGCTCCATCTCGCTACGGAATATCTTGTTGTCTGTAATAAAAAGATTGTCTGCAGGTAAATTAACGCCCTCCAGCAAAGTGCTGGTGCAGAACATAATCGTTATATGCCCTTCCTGAAACAGTGTCTCTATCCTTGCCCGAATCGAAGCAGGAAGATACCCTATATGGTAAGCGATGCCCTTGCGAATCATGTCGGCAAGGAAATAGTCGCCATGAACTTCCTGACGGATGTCCTTAGATAGCGTTTCCAGCAAAGGATCATTCTTAATGCCGTCATATCTAAGTGCGTCAGAAAATCTCCGAGCAGCATCGATTGCCTTATTCTTACCGTTGAAGTAGACAATGGTCTGCTTTCGCATATCCTCCGGCAGGTTTTTATTCATTTTTTCAAATTTCAGCAGAATATCTGTAAGGTTTGCATTTCTCCCGCCTCGGTCATGTATATTCGCAACATGAATACGTTTCCCGTTATGCTCGTTATAAACCTGAATTTCGTGATTCTTCAGGTCTACAAGAAACTTCACCTGAACGACCGGCGAGTATGTAATTGCCAGTTTGCTATCATCACCGGCCTCTATATCCGTCATCATCCGGAGATAAACCTGCGGATTCGGAATATTCGGAGAGGCAAAGATGAAGTGTGGCTTATGCTCTCGTTTCAAAAGCATATCCACAACTTTGTAGTAAAACGGAACACGGCTGTTCTTGCCAGACAACTTATGTGCCTCATCGACAAACAGATAGTCTATCTGTACCTTCGGCTGGCTGATCAGCAGGTAAAGCAAGCGCTCCGGCGTGAGAACAAAGATATAATTATGCTCCTCCTCCAACGCAATATCACTGGCCGCAGTTACTACACGATAATTGCATCGGTCAAGGTAGTTGATTTTCTCAAGGTTTCCGTTTTCACCAAGGTCATCAATAACCTTTCCACGCACTTCGTTTATTAGAGCCTTCGTCGGCACAATCAAGGCATAGTTCTTCTGCGCACCGTGAATGACCTCGTTCTTGATAAACATCCGCATGATGAAGGACTTTCCCATAGAGGTAGGAGCCGAATAACTAAAGCAATCGTCTGTCAAGTGATCGTATGCCGCTTTCTGCGCAGCAAAAAACTTCTCGCCCGGTTCGGCGGGAATCGTAAGATAGTCATCCCTAAACTCAGAGAAAAACCTCTCCAGTGCAGTAATGTCCTGATATTCGGAATTAATGTGTTCTTTACCCTTGTGGTTTCCTATACTTGAAAAGACATCTCCGGCATAAAGCTTGATCAGCTTGTCCTCCGGATAAAGCTCATTCAAGAGGATTACAATTTCCTGCGCCCAGATTTTATGAGCATTTGCCTTTTCAGGATCATTGGACTTCGACAGCAGGTCTGCGAAACGCAACGCATCGCGCTTCTCCTTCTGATCGAAAGGCAGTGGTTCCTTCTTGTTAAGTTGAAGCAATCGCAGGGCATAGTTATACAGCACCTTTTCATGGATCTTATTCAAGTATTCGTTGTCTTCGATGTCGGCAAAGATGGCGGCACCGAGTGTTCTCTTTTCACCGCTCATAGGTCAACATCTCCATCCAATACGTGCTGCATTATCGTTTTCTTTTCAGCCTCCGCATCATTCAGTGGAAGCAGGTAAAAATAGAATACATGGTTTTCCAGGCCGCAGTCCTTTATTTTCTGCGAGATGTATGCAGCGTGTTGCTGTGCATCCTGTTCCAGCTTCTCCTGCATAATATCCAGCAATTCATCATCGCTGCGCCCTGAAGGAAGAATGCCGAAATTATATCCCAAGAATACGCCATAAGATATTGCGTACTTGGCTTTCTTTCCTTCCTCTGGCACAACATACTCTTTCAAGACTGCCAGATCATCTTCATCGTAAAAACGATCGAGGACGGTCTTTTCAATCATGTAAACCTCATCATCCTCGTGGGCACTGATCTTCTTGGTGATCTCGAAAGCCTGATCTATGGCATCCTTAATCTCTCCGACAATATTTGAAGTGCCAAATACCATCTGGTTATACGATCCGCTGGTGCCGTCAGAACACAGGAAGTGGATACCGTCAGCCTCGCTCAAATACTGCGCAGCATCCGTGCTCAGCTCGATTTTGCTGAGTAGCTTATATGCCTTTAACTTCTCCTCAAGAAAAGCGTAAATCATAATCTCGCCGAGTTCATTTCCGGTACCTTTAGAATCAGCTGCGCCACGTTTCCGCATAATGCGAAGGGCCTGCTGCATTACAGCATCCAGATTTCCGGCCTTTTCATACTGTTCCTGCTTTGCCCGTGAGAATACATAGCGACCAATGTTCAGCATCGTGAATTTCTCAAGATCGGCTATCTTGATTTTTCCGCTTCTGACATTGAGGTAAAAAAGGCGCATTGAACCCGGTCGATCTTCACTGATGCTTTCGCTGTGATCGACCTCTGTAAAGTAATCATCGAAAGTTTTATCCTTTACAGTTTTTGTGAGTTCCAACGCCCATACACCTCCCTGTAATTAGTCGTCATTTTTCTTTTCACCATAAGGTGCCGGATCTTCGGCCACCATCATCAAATCCTGCTGCGGATTAAAATCGTAAGTCACAGACTTCTGATCCGTACCCGGCATCACATACTCCTTGCCCTCCGGATTGTAAGTCAGGTTGAACACCAAATCAGACAGCCATTTTTTAAAGGACGGATTGTCTTGGAACTGTTTGAAGAGCTCCATATTGTCCGCCATGATAGAGAAGATGACCGCCTGCAGAGCACGCTCGCTTTCGGTACGCGCCTCCTGCGCATCAGAGTTCTTCATGGCATTCTGATATTTCTTATCCTTTGACACCATCTCTGGAATAGCCAGAATCTGACGCTGAACATTATCCGCATCGTTCCAGTTTATATTTCCAAACATATCGTTGAAGTCCATTATGATCTTAGAAAGCAAATCCATCTCTGGCTCAACGATATAGCCTACCTTGCCCGCAGGTACCGGTGCAATTTCTGCATCCGCATCCTCCAGCTTAATAGCGATAGCTTCCTGTGCCTCGTTACGATAGCTGCTGAGGTCAATCGTCTGAAGAATACCCTCCGACAGGTCATCGTCGCGTGGCGATGGCAGCTTCGGGATCAGCAGATTCAGGAAAATCGACAATTTCTCCCAGTCAACATTTCCGTAAGGAAGAATTGCACCAAGGAAACCGTATGTACGCACAAAGGACTTAGCGGCGCTCTTGAACATAATCTGATCATCCAACTCAAGCTGTTTATATACAGCTGTGCAGGCATCTAGAATTGGATCAAGGCGGTCACGCTCTGCGCCACTCAGGAAAAGATCTACCAGCTTTTCAACATCACTGTCGTCATACACCTGATATTCCTCCATAATGGTAATCAGGTCATACAGCTTGTTTGGATCGGTCTCCCCAGAAAGAATCGTTGTTCTGTAGAACTTCGAGAACGCCTCCTCAATCACTGAGGTCTTGTTTGCAAAGTCCAGAACGTATACTTCGTCCTTGCCGGGATGTGCTCGATTCAGACGAGAAAGTGTCTGTACCGCTGCAATATCATAGAGCGGCTTGTCCACATACATTGTCTGCAGCAGCGGCTCGTCGAAACCGGTCTGAAACATGTCAGCGACGATAAGTATCCTATACGGATCTTTTTTGAACTTCTTCGGAATCTTAGCATCCGGGAATCCATTCATGGCAGCCGACGTCAATGCCGGTTCCTGTCCGTTATATTTATGCTCACCGGAAAATGCAACAATAGTCTTATATGGACTATGTCTGTCTGCGAGGCACTTGTTAATTGCGTAGTAATATTCAATACATCTCGGGATGCTTGCAGTGACTACCATTGCACGAGCTTTGCCGCCGATCTTTTTCTTGGCAATAACCTGCTCGTGGAAGTGCTCCACCATCATGGCAGCCTTCTTTGCGATGACGTCCGGATTACCCTCAACAAAGGCACGCAGCTTCTTCTGTGCACGCTTCTTGTCAAACATCGGATCGTCCTCGACCGTTTTCATGATCTTGTACCAGCTGTCGATGGTCGTATAGTTCCGAAGTACATCAAGAATGAAGCCTTCCTGAATAGCCTGCTTCATCGTATAGACGTGGAACGGGCGATGCTTGATTTCGCCGTCCTCCTCATAGGCAACACCGAACCTTTCCTCGGTCTTGTTCTTTGGAGTAGCTGTGAAGGCAAAATAGCTGGCAGAGGAGACGAGCTTACGTCCCTCCATCATGGCATTGATCTTGTCCTCATTATCAGCCTCATCATCTGTAGCGAGCCCGGAAAGCGCCAGATTCATATTGGCGGAGTTACGTCCGCTCTGGCCGGAGTGTGCCTCATCGATGATGATGGCAAACTTGTTATTCTTATGTTCCTGCCCAATCTCGGATATGATGTACGGGAACTTTTCTATTGTAGATATAATGATGCGCTTGCCGTCTTGTATGGCTTTACGCAAATCTCCGGAATGTTCTGCCCATGTTACGGTGTTCTTGACCTGCATGAACTGCTTGATCGTATTGCGGATCTGCTTATCCAGAATACGGCGGTCAGTAACCACAAGGACAGAATCGATCATCGGGTGACCGTCTTTTTCAAGTCCAATCAACTGGTGCGCCAACCATGCGATAGAGTTTGACTTGCCGCTTCCGGCGCTATGCTGGATCAGGTATCGTTTGCCGACACCATTTTCCTGCACGTCAGCAAGCAGCTTCTCCACGCAGTCGAGCTGATGATAACGCGGCCATATTTGCTTGATGGATTTCTTCTTGGTATCCTCATCCACCTCTTCGATGACCTGCGCATAATTTTCTATAATACGAGACAGTTTTCTCTTGGTAAGGATGTCCTTCCAAAGGTAGTCTGTCATAAGACCGTCCGGATTCGGCGGATTTCCTGCGCCATCGTTGTAACCCTTATTGAACGGCAGAAACCAGCTATCCTTACCAGCGAGCTTTGTGCAGAACTGGATCGTAGCATCATCCACAGCAAAGTGAACCATGCATCGCTTAAAGGAGAACAGCAGATCATGAAAATCCCTATCTTCCTTATACTGGCGCACAGCGTTCTCTGTGTTCTGTTTTGTGAGCTGGTTTTTCAGCTCCATTGTGATAACCGGGAGGCCATTGATAAACAGGCAAACATCCAGAGCCAGCTTCCCGGCATCCTGTGAATAGCGCAGCTGCCGTGTTGCGCTGAAAATATTCTTCTCATACATGATTCTTGCCTGCTCGTTATTTTCGGTCGGTGTAAGGTAGAACATGATGAGGTCTGCCGGATAAACCTTCACACCATTACGAAGCACATCGATAATGCCGCGCTTGGCAATCTCTCCGGACAAGCGGTTCAGGAACTGTCGCTTTTTCGTATCAGAAGTGAATACGCCCAGCTTGTCCATTTCCTTTGGCTGCGTGTCCTGCAGGAACCGGAACAAGCGTGTCTCGTCGACAGCGTATTCTTTGTTATAGTCGGCATTTGTTCCTTCCTCGTACCCGTTCTGCTCAACCAGCCACTTCACGATTAAGGATTCAAGGCCGTTTTCCTTTGTGTTGGTAAAAGCCATTGTCAATCCTCCTGTTCTTCGGTTTCTATATTCTCTTCATCAGCATCTTCATCGGACTGATCCTCAATGTATTCATACTCAGGAATATCTACTGAGCGAACGTCTATTTTCCCAGTAACGGCGTCTGAAATGATCCTCGCTTTTAATTCCTGAAGATTTTTTATGTTCCCACGTTCTATCTCAATAGCCTTATCTATCTGGACAAGCCTCTGCTCAATTTCGGCAAGAATACTTTCCTGTTCTTCAACATTTGGTATTCCAAGCGTAAAGTTCTTTATGTAATTAACGGATACTCGCTTTTGTCCAGCCGAACCCGTCATAACCTCTTCGCCAAGTTTCCTGAACGGTCTTGTCATCGTAATCATGTATAGATACTCAGAAAGCACTTTATCTGAAGGACGTAGATTGATAAATTCGGTAGTACCAAAGCCTATATCCGTATCGAGATCGTCTAAACAAGCTCCTTTTCCATTTTCAAAGCACGGAGTAATCTTTGCTACCACAACATCTCCCTTTGCGAACGATGAGAACCCAGTTCTAACCTCTGCAATTTTCTTCTTGACGGAGCAGTCAATTTCTCCGGTTTCTGTAACATTTTCCATTGGAAGAAAAGTGACCAACTCTGAATCATCTTTTGTTTTAACAATATCTGCAATTGAGGCATTCGCTCGACAGATACGTTTTAAAGGTAGAACCTCCCATGCGGCGGGAATTTCACCGAGCCAATAAACACCGCTATCTTTATTCTCAGATTCCCTAAAGCCATGCAAAATGCCCTGATCTATAACCGCCTTGCGTAATTCCTTATACGCAGAAACTTGCTTTTTCTTGACAGCAATAAGACGATTGACCTCTGAAACCTTCCAATCAAGATATCTTACAATTGTATCCTGTTCTTCACGCGGAGAAATTGGCAGCATTACATTGCCAAGATAGTTCATTGAAATACGCATACGAACAGACGTAAGAACACCTTCGTCGCTCTCGTGCATCAGGATACCTTTTCCAAGTCCTATAAGACTCCGCTGAAAAGTAATCAGTCTAAAGATGTAGTGGTAATACCAAATATTCTCATCTTCACGCGGATAAAAAGCATAGTAAACCGGACTGATTGCTCCATAATATTTGGATACACCAGCTGCGCCGGAAACTACGTTCATGCAATTGACAAGCAAATCGTTCTCACGGCAAATGTTATATTGTGTCAGATCATCCTTGGGCTTATTTCCTCCTGTGCCTTCTTTTTCAGAATAAGGGACAACACCCTGCTTTGCTGTCAGTGATAATATAAAATCAGTTTGAATCGGATTGTTCCGCTCTTTTCTCATGGCAAATACGCCCTTGAGACGTTTCATTTCCCAGTGTGATGGAATTTGTGCCACCCATTTCTGATCCACTGTAGTATAGGAAGCATATTCTTTATCCATTTATGTTTCCTCCTACAATTCCAGCCAACATGCCATCAGCTTCTTTTTCAAGTTCGTTCAAGGATGCGATAATCTCATCCATGCTTCTCAGATTTACAGGCCTATAAAAATATTTATTGAAGCTAATTTCATAGCCGATCTGAGTCTTCTTTTCATCAATCCACGCATCCGGAGCATAAGAGAGTACCTCGTTCTTCATGAAGCCCTCAATTCCACCCTCATAAGTAAATGGAATAAGCTCCGTGTCACGCAAATCACTATCAGCTTCTCCTGTGACTGGATTTGCATTGGCATCTTTAACGGTGATGAACGGACGAATTTTCTTCAATACAGTAGCCTTCAACTTCGTGGCCTTAGCAAATGCAGCCCAATCATCAAGCGGAGTTCCAGACGGAACAGATGCAATAGCCTTTCTAACCGCAGCAAGCTCATCTGCTTTTTTAAACACATCTGTAGGGATTACGCCATTTGGATTCACTCTCAGCCTTAGAGGACGCTCAACCGATACAGACCAATATGCAAAGTCGTCATTGTTAAAGATCATGCTGACTTCGCTTTCCTCCATTTCAAGGAAAATACGCATAATCTCATTTCTAATATCAGAAGTAAACTCGCAGTTCTTTTTTCCCATATTGCGAGGTAATGGCGACTTCATTTTTGAAGCATCAATGAGCTGAATTTTTCCTTTCCGTCGATCTTCCTTCTTGTTGGATAGTATCCAGATAAAAGTGCCTATACCAGTGTTGTAAAACATATTGTCAGGGAGAGAAATAATCACCTCCACCAAATCATTCTCAATAAGGTATCTACGTGTATTGCTCTCACCGCTGCCAGCATCTCCGGTGAAAATTGACGAGCCATTATGTACCTCTGCAATGCGGCTACCAAGCTCTGTGTCCTTCTTCATTTTTGCAACATTGTTCAAAAGGAACAGCAGCTGACCATCGCTGGTACGCGGGATCATCGGCATGACATCCCCACCCTCAAGATAGGTGTTGAAGCGGGTATCAAGGATTTCCTTCTTTCCTCCCATCTTCTCAGCATCGGTCTTCCAGCTCTTTCCGTAAGGAGGATTCGAGAGCATGAAGTCAAACTGGCGGGACGCATGCTGGTCATCAGAAAGTGTGGAGCCGTACATAATGTGCTCGGCCTCCTCGCCGTCCCCTTTCAGCAGCATATCCGCAGTACAGATCGCATAAGTTTCCGGATTGATCTCCTGACCGAACAGATGGATAGCGACTTCTTTGCCACGTCTCTTGGCCAGCGTCAAAAGTCTGTCCTGCGCGACCGTAAGCATACCTCCCGTACCGCAGGCTCCGTCATAACAGGAATAAGAAGCGTCCTTGATCTTGTCGGCTATTGGCATAAACACAAGGTCAGCCATAAGCTCGACAACATCACGAGGCGTCCAGTGTTCTCCGGCTTCCTCGTTGTTTTCTTCATTGAACTTGCGGATCAGTTCCTCAAAGATGGTACCCATACCATGATTATCAAGGCCGGGATGCTTGAGGATAGTCTTCGCTTCATCCTTATAAATTGGATTCGGACTCAGATTGATATCAGAAGATGTAAACTTCTCAATTACCGCACCAAGAATATCCGCATCCACCATCGTGTCGATCTGGTTACGGAATTTGAACTTATCCAAAATCACCTGAGCGTTCGGTGAGAAGCCATCAAGATATGCAATAAAATCCGCCTTCAAGGTCTGAGCCTTTGCGCGGCTTGTCAGATCTTTCAAAAGAAACGGAGACGCATTACAGAAAGCCTGTCCCGCTGCATTACATAGCGCAGGCCACTGGTTATCGATCTTTGCCGCGTCGAGCTGCTTTTTCATTGCGAGCACTGCCGGTTTTGTTTCTTCCAACATGGCGTCCAGACGGCGAATGACCGTCATTGGAAGGATAACGTCACGATACTTACCGCGCACGTAAACGTCACGCAGGCAGTCATCTGCGATTCCCCATATAAAACTTACTATCTGATTGTGAACCTGATTGTCCATTACAATTTTCCTCCGTTTGTCCGTGGCATAGTTCGCCACTCTATATTTCCATTCTATAAAATTTGTTGTCCCATAAACCGGGCTTACTCGGCATCCTGTTCTTCTTTTTCAGGTACGTTATCATCGGATGCTCCGCCGGAACGGATCCAATCATCGACTTCGGATAGTTTGAATTTCCAAAGTCTGCCGACTTTATAAGCAGGCATATTCCGTTTTGAAATCCACTGCAAAATAGTCTCTCGTCCAACACCGAGATATGCCTGTACATCTTTTAATGTTACCCATTTTTCAACTTGCAGCTGATCGCTCACTTTATTACCTCCATCTTTAAGAGTTCTTCCTTTTGAACTTTACATCTATATCTATATCGAACATTCGACTACCGGGATAGCAGTCATTATCACCACTGTCTACCATGATCCAATGGCAAGTCGTGCGCCCTTCAAATGGCCTGAGTTCAATGACTACGGAGATTTCCACACCGGTTTTCGGTGGAGTCTCCGGTATTTCAATGTAGTTGCTTTCCGCCCGTGGCCTTATCTCATCATGATTGGAAAGATACAGCTTTCGACCACGCCATGTTTGCGTACCCGGATTAGAGAATTTCCACGTTACCGTCAGCTTCTCATACATGAAACCGGAATAGCTTCTCTTGTGATCCGGCTTGATGTACACCGTGTCGTCCGGGTACAGAGACGATATGTGGTGAAAGGAGCTGGGCTCCTGTTCCGGCTCCTCCAAAAGCTGCTGATAGGTCATTGCCACAATATCCGCAGCGTCTTCCTTGTCGCTATCTATAAAGGCTTTGAACTGAACCGCAAGTGCTCTTCGGAGTGCTTGCGGATTTTTTTCTACCGTGGGAGGTATTCCAAAGGCAAGCATTACATCACCGTACTTATTCTTGTCAATGATCTTTTCAAAATATGCGCACAGGCCATCCTCATTAAAAGTCTTAAAAGAATCTTTCAGATCTGGAGACATCTTTCTCGACCCGTCATAGAGCTTTCGTTCCAACGGCACATCATCTGACTTTAATCTATCTCCTTGCTTGTGCGAGAAATAATTACTCCCTGCTTCAATAAAGCAGAAGGAGACAAAGATCCCATTGTTCTTTCGGCTCGGATAATACATCTGCGCTGCCGTGCTCGGAAATATCCGGCTGAAATATTCACTTAATTCCAATCGAATACCTCCCCTCAAATCTTGTCCTATGTTTTGTCCTATGTGTCTCACGTTACCGGTCAGGCCGTCTCATTTTGCCGTGCGAAACTAATAATAGGCAGGGCAAAGAAAGTGGAAAGCTGACAACACGAGACCTTAATTATTCAATTATACACAAAAACATGGTCTATGTCAATATTAGTTGGTCATAAACCAACATAAACAGACAAATAACCACTTCATTGTTCCTCCTCACCAATGCCCTTGGATGCATCCCCTGATCAAGGATGAGTTCAGTTTTCAAGGGTGGTGCAAATAACGCAGCTGACTTCTGAACGGAAGGCTGAGCAGGAAGGAGATGAAAAACGTGACTAAAGACAAACGCGAGAATTGGATTATCAACATCGAAAACACCGCATCTACGATCAGCTCCCAATTGGGATCAGCTGTAGTTGACGGAGTATTCCAGCGATACGGCGCTCACAGCGTCGAAGACCTAAATCCGAGTGATCTGCCGGACGTATTCAGCGAGTTATACGCCATCGAAGCGGATCTCAGATAACGGTCAATGCCCTGAGCAAGGCATAAAAAGGCTCACCGCTATGAACGCTCACCCGGCATGCAGAGTGGCTCGAACGGTCATAGTGGTCACAAGTAAATAAACACCAACCTACGAGCGTGGTTGGCAACTGAAACGGATTAATTTCCCGTTCCGGTCGGCCTTCCACGCTCTTTTTTCGTGAGACCTCCGGTTCGGGAACCACTCGAAACTGGAGGTTTCATTATGCAAAACAACGACAATCAGAAGACCTATTTTATTTACGTTCGCAGCACCGGCGAGAAAGTACCGGTTACCAAAGCGCAGCACGACTCCTTCTATAAGGAAGCTGACCGCATCCGCCACAAGGAGCAGGATCACGGCAGGTGCATGTGCCCTTTCCGCTTCATCTGGAAGTGCGACGGCGACTGTATCGGCTGCGAATACCATGCGGCAGGCGACATTACTTCTCTGGATCAGCCTCTCCCTGATGGCAACAGCACCCTCGGCGACTATATTCCCGACCGTAGTAAGCCTATGGAGGAAGTCATCGCCGACCGCATGCTGCTGGAGCAGCTCTTTGCCAGACTGCGTGAGCTCGACCCGGAGGCAGATACCATCATCCAGCTTTGGAAGGATCACCCGGAGGGCATCTCCGACCGTGCCATCGCAAGAGAGCTCGGTCGCCCACAGAAGACCTTCGCGGATCAGATGAAGAAGTATCGTACCGACCTTCGCAGAATCAGCGGTGACAAGTAATCCTTAAGACTACGAACCACAGCCTTTCCGGTCACTATCCCTCACTCGGATGGTGGCCGGAAAACTTTTTTATAAAATCCTCCGCTCAAATCAACAGTTCATCTCCAGTGGAAGGTGAAGGCAAGAGAACACAGCCTTCAGAAAGCGAGGTGAACTCATGATGTACCGCAGTTACGCAGACACCGGCGGCAACGTGAACGAGGAGATCAAGCTCCTGAATTCCATCAGTCACGTATCCGCCAGACTGGCAAGGAACCTCTCACTCCTTGCCGCAAGCCAATCCGAGGAAGGAGGAAAAAAGAATGTCAAAGATGGCAGAAATGGCAAAAACCATCGAAGAGCTCCGCACCGCTGCTGCTTCTATTAATGCCGTAGCCGACTGGCTCTACCAGCAGTTTTCCGGTGATGACAACGAAGCGCAGGCCACGGAAGCTCCCGCTAAGAAGGAACCGAAGCCTGAACTCAAGCTGGAGGACGTAAGAGCCGTCCTTGCCGAGAAGTCCCGTGCCGGTCATACCGCAGAGGTACGCGCCCTGCTTCAAAAGCTCGGTGCAGCAAAGCTCTCGGAAATCGATCCGGCAAATTATGAAGCCTTGATGAAGGACGCGGAGGTGATCGGCAATGGCAGCTAAAGCACACGCGATCCTATCCGCATCCTCATCCGACAGGTGGCTGCACTGCCCACCATCGGCAAGGCTCTGTGAAACCTACGAGGACAAGGGAAGCCACTACGCTGCGGAAGGCACCGACGCACATGCGCTTGGCGAGTACAAGCTCAAGACCGCGCTCGGTATGCCTGCAGACGATCCGACCGACATCCTCAAATGGTATTCCGAGGAGATGGAGGATGCTACCTCCGGCTATGCCGAATACGTGCTGGAGCAGGTCGAAGCCGCCAAGGAAACCTGCGCTGATCCGGTCGTCCTGATTGAGCAGCGTGTGGACTTCTCCCGCTGGGTAGAACAAGGCTTCGGCACCGCCGACTGCATCATCATCGCAGACGGTACGCTCCGGGTAATCGACTACAAGCACGGCTTAGGCGTTCTGGTCTCCGCAGAGGAAAATCCGCAAATGCAGTGTTATGCCCTCGGCGCTTTGGAGCTTTTCGATGACATTTACGACATCGATCAGGTATCCATGACCATCTACCAGCCGAGACGCCAGAACGTCAGCACCTACGAGATCAGCAAAGAGGATCTGTATCGCTGGGCGGATGAAGTCTTAAAGCCCACCGCAGATCTGGCTTTTGCCGGTGACGGGAACTTCCTGTGCGGTGAATGGTGCGGCTTCTGCAAGGCCAAGAATGAGTGCCGCGCCAGAGCCGAAGCAAACCTGAAGCTCGCGCAGCATGATTTTAAGCTCCCGCCACTGCTTACGGATACCGAGATCGAGATTATCCTCGGCAAGGTAGATGAGCTGGTTAGCTGGGCTTCCGATATCAAGGAATACGCCCTGCAGCAAGCTCTCTCCGGTAAGGAATGGACTGGCTTTAAGCTCGTCGAAGGACGCAGCAACCGCAGATACAGCAACGAGGCCGCCGTCATTGATGCGGTCGAGAAAGCAGGCTTTGACCCGTATGAGAAAAAGCTGCTCGGCATCACCGCCATGCAGAAGCTCCTCGGCAAGTCCCGCTTTGATGAACTCCTGACGGCTTACATTGAAAAGCCGCAGGGCAAACCCACTCTTGTGCCGGAGTCCGATAAGCGCCCGGCCATGAACATAGCAAAAATGATTTTATGGAGGAAAACGACAATGAGTAAGAATGTAAAAATCAGCAATCCCATGAAGGTTATCACCGGTGTCGACACCCGCTGGAGCTACGCGAACGTCTGGGAGCCGAAATCCATCAACGGCGGCACTCCCAAGTACAGCGTGAGTCTCATCATCCCGAAGTCCGACACCAAGACCATCGCCAAGATTCAGGCTGCTATCGAGGCTGCCTACAAAGCGGGCGAGGCCAAGCTCAAGGGCAACGGCAAGTCCGTACCGGCGCTCTCTGTTTTGAAGACTCCTCTGCGTGACGGCGATGCAGAGCGTCCAGACGACGAGGCCTACAAGAATGCCTACTTTGTCAACGCCAATGCAACCTCTGCACCCGGCATCGTGGACGCAGATCTGAATCCGATTCTCACCCGCTCTGAAGTGTACAGCGGTGTGTACGGCAGAGCCAGCATCACGTTTTATGCTTTCAACTCTTCCGGCAATAAGGGAATCGCCTGCGGACTCAACAATCTGCAGAAGATTCGCGACGGTGAGCCTCTCGGCGGCAAGGCAAGTGCTGAGTCCGACTTTGCCACTGATGACGATGAAGATTTTCTCAACTAAGGAAAGGAGCGCAAAACTATGGAAAGCACAGTAATGATTTCATCCCTTCTCTGCAACATCCTGATTGGATTCTTCTGCATCGTAGTCCTGTCTTGGGCAGTGGTCGCCATCCAGACGGTGATCAACGACTTCAAGCGTGAGAAACGCGAGGAGAAAAAGGCCGCGCAGGACGACGAATACCATATCAAGCGTATGGAATCTCTGAAATAATCCAGTACCGGCAGGCGGCTTAGGAGTGATCTTAAGCCGCTTGTTTGAATTGAGGTGAAATCTATGCAAACACTCAGTATCGATATTGAAACCTACAGCGACGTAAATCTGTCCAAGTGCGGCGTTTATAAATATGCCGAGTCACCAGATTTTGAAATACTGCTGTTCGGCTACAGCACCGACGGCTCCGATGTGACGGTCATCGACCTTGCACAGGGAGAACGCCTGCCGCAGGAAATTATAGATGCCCTGACCGATGATTCTGTCATCAAATGGGCTTTCAATGCAAATTTTGAACGGGTGTGCTTATCCCGGTATCTCCGTGATCTGGGTGTGAGCCTTGATCTCTTCCATGATAACCATCCACTCTCTCAGGAGTGCGCCAAGTTCTTAAACCCAGAAAGCTGGCGCTGCTCTATGGTCTGGGCGGGCACAATGGGACTGCCGCTTTCTCTGGAAGGCGTCGGTGCTGTCCTCGGTCTTGAAAAGCAGAAGCTCACTGAAGGGAAAGACCTGATCAAATACTTCTCCGTGCCCTGCACTCCGACAAAGGCAAACGGCGGTCGCACAAGGAACCATCCCTTCCACGCGCCGGACAAATGGAAAGCCTTCAAAAAATATAACATCCGTGATGTGGAAACCGAGATCGGCATCAAGGATCGCCTCGCTAAATTTCCTGTGTCGGACGAGGTCTGGGATGAATACCATATCGATCAGGAAATTAACGACAGAGGTGTACGACTCGACATGGATCTGGTGAAAGAAGCCATCGAAATGGATACACGCTCCTGGTCTGAGCTGACTGCTGCTATAAAAGACATCACAGCACTTGATAATCCGAACTCCGTGCAGCAAATGAAGCAATGGCTCTCCGATAATGGTCTCGAAACCGACACTCTTGGCAAAAAAGTCGTGGCAGAGCTCATCAAAACGGCTCCTCCAGAGCTGCAGACCGTTCTGGAACTGCGCCAGCAACTTGCCAAATCCTCCGTCAAAAAATATCAGACGATGGAGCGTGCAGTCTGTGACGACGGCAGGGCTCGCGGCATGTTCGCATTTTACGGAGCCAACCGCACTGGGCGATGGGCAGGAAGACTCATACAATTACAAAATCTCCCGCAAAATCATCTCCCGGATCTGGCCGATGCCCGTGCTCTTGTAAAATCCGGAGACTTCGATGCCGTGAAGCTTCTATATGAAGATGTCCCGGATACACTCTCTCAACTAATCCGGACAGCATTCATCCCGAAGGATGGCACGCAGTTTTATGTTTCTGACTTCAGCGCCATCGAAGCCAGAGTCATCGCATGGTATGCCGGTGAGACATGGTGTCAAAAAGTCTTTGAAACTGGAGGTGACATCTACTGCGCTAGCGCCAGTCAGATGTTCCATGTTCCGGTCGAGAAACATGGCATTAACGGCCACTTGCGTCAAAAAGGCAAAATCGCGGAACTTGCGCTCGGCCACGGCGGCTCGGTCGGTGCCTTAAAGGAAATGGGCGCTATTGAGATGGGACTTTCCGAAGATGAGCTTCCTCCGCTGGTGGATGCATGGCGACAGACAAATCCCAATATAGTGAAATTCTAGTGGGATGTCGACCGAGCTGTTATGGAGGCCGTGAAATATAAACACGCAACCAGCAGCTACGGACTTACCTTCTCCTGTCGCTCCGGAATGCTCTTTATTACACTGCCCTCCGGACGTAACCTCGCCTATGTAAAGCCAAAGGTCGGTACGAATAAATTCGGAGGCGAGTGTATTACCTATGAGAGCATAGGCAGCACGAAAAAATGGGAACGGCTCGATTCATACGGGCCGAAATTCGTGGAAAATATCGTGCAGGCAACCTCCCGCGACATTCTCTGCTATGCCATGAAGACGCTGCGCTGCTGCTCCATCGTCATGCATATCCACGACGAGCTGGTTATCGAAGCTGATCCTCGCATGTCTCTTGACGTTCTCTGTGAACAGATGGGCAGGACTCCTCCGTGGGCAAAAGGCCTGAAGCTCCGCGCCGACGATTACACCACGCCCTTTTACAAAAAAGATTAAAAATCGTCCGCTCAAATCAGGCGTTCATCTCCAGTGGAAATTAGAGGTGGACGCCTTTAAGTCTGCCCGGAAAGGAGGACTTTTGAGTGAGCAACGATTATCGCAACAGCGAAGGCTATCCTGACCCAACTGCAGGTGAAGCACTCTCCCGGATTGCTGCAAATGAAAAGCAGTCCCTTCGTGCTTTCCGGCCCATCGTCTACATCTGCTCTCCGTTTTCCGGAGATGTGGAGACAAACGTGAGGAGTGCCAGACGCTACAGCCGCTTTGCCGTGGACAAGGGATATATCCCTATCGCACCGCATCTGCTATTTCCGCAGTTCCTTGATGATGACAATCCGCAAGAACGTGAGCTTGGTCTTTTCTTCGGGAATGCCCTCATGAGCAAGTGTTCTGAGGTCTGGGTATTCGGTAGCCGCATCTCATCCGGTATGGAATCAGAAATCAAACGCGCCAAGTGGAAGGGCTATCACTTGCGCTATTTCACAGAAGAATGTCAGGAGGTTTAACGCTATGTATGAAATTAAAGAAAATCGCAGAGAGCTTTTCGATGGCACGGAGATCACTACCTACACCCGTGATGTGGTAAGTGTCAATATCCTGCAGGTCGAAGCCGGAACGACTGGCTACAAAGGTGGCGACACCGGCCACGGCGGACGCACTTATTTCCGCATTTCCGATGAAGCCAGCACATATATCCATGTCAGGCCTTTTATGGACAGATTCGGCTGCAACGGTTTTGAAGTTACCCTTGGCGGCGACTGCGAACTGGAAACCATGATCCGCGCCCTGAAATTTATCACGAAGGTGCTGGAGGAAGAATCGGAGGAGGTGTACGACTGATGTTTACTTTGTATAGCGCCGATTTTATCGGCAATCCCGGTAACTGCTCCTATCCTCATAAGATCGTGGTCATGGACGCGGACAGCCTGAAAGCGGCTGTCTGCCACGACTATGTTTGTGCGGAATACAAGAACCACTACCGCAACGGCGACAACTTCCTCTCCGCAGACCGCCTTCCCGTGGACTGCGACAACGACCACTCGGAAGATCCGGCGGATTGGATCAAGCCCTCGGATGTGCTGGAGGCTTTTCTCGGCGTGAGCCTTGCCATCCACTACAGTCGCTTCAATAACCGCGAGAAAAACGGAAAGCCTGTGAGACCGAAGTTCCATGTGCTCTTTCCTATTGACCGCGTAACGGATTCCACCCTTTACGCTGATATGAAGAAGCTGGTCAATACCATCTTTCCATATTTCGATACGAACGCGCTGGATGCCGCACGCTTCTTCTTCGGGACAAAAGACCCGGACGTGGAGCTCTATCCCGGTCGCATGAACCTCACGGAATTTTTGAATGACGACGAGTTCGATGCTGGTCTTCCCGGCGGTCATGAAAAGGATAGCGTTATCCCGGAAGGCAGTCGCAATGCCACCATGTCCCGCTTTGCCGGGATTGTCATCAAGAAATACGGCGACACGGAAACAGCCTACCAGAGCTTTCTGGAAAAGGCCGCAACCTGTGTGCCGCTTCTCGATAACAACGAACTTAATACCATCTGGCACAGCGCCCAGCGCTTTTATTCCAAGATCAGCCGCGAGGACGGTTATGTCCCTCCGGAAGTTTATAACGATGAGAACAGCTATAAGCCGGAGGACTTCTCCGATGTCGGACAGGCCGAAGTGCTCTCGAAGTATTTTGCAAATGAACTGCGCTACTCACCGGCCACCCATTTTATTCGATACAGCGATCACTACTGGCAGGAAACGGAGCCCGGCGCACAGGCCGTCGCTCATGAGCTTACCCGCAGACAGCTCTTAGAAGCCAATCGAAATGTGATGGAGGCGCTGCAGAAGCTCAAAAACTGCGGAGCGCAGGAAATCCTTGATAACACATCCAAGGCCAAAGCAGAACAGCTGATGAACGATGAACAGATGGAGGCCTATCAGGAGTTCCTTGCCGCCAAGGCCTACCAGAGTTTTGCCGTCCGCAGGCGCGATTCCAAGAACATTACATCTACCCTCAAAGAGACGCACCCGATGCTGGAAATCTCACCAAGGGATCTGGACACGGACTGCTTCCTGCTTTGCACACCGGAAGCAACCTTTGACCTGCGCTTAGGCATGGCCGGAGCCCGCGAACACTCTGCCGATGACTTTATTACGAAAATCACGTCCGTGTCGCCCGGCAGTAAGGGAGCACAGCTCTGGCAGGACGATCTTGATCTGATTTTTTCAGAAGGATCAGCAGCTTATCGACTATGTACAAATGATCTGCGGACTTGCTGCAATCGGGAAGGTTTTTGTGGAGGCGCTCATCATCGCATACGGCGATGGCCGGAACGGCAAATCCACCTTCTGGAATGCCATCTCCCGCGTGCTTGGACTCTACAGCAGAAATATATCCGCAGATACCCTGACCGTCAGATGCCGCAGGAATATCAAGCCGGAAATGGCTGAGGTCAAGGGCAAGCGCCTGCTGATTGTTGCAGAAATGCAGGAAGGCGCACGTCTCAATGACTCTACGGTCAAGCAGCTCTGTTCCACAGACGACGTGTTCGCGGAGAAAAAATATAAAGATCCGTTTTCCTTCAAGCCCTGCCACACGCTGGTGCTCTATACGAACCACCTGCCTCGCGTCTCCGCCTCCGATGACGGTATCTGGCGCAGGCTTATCGTGATCCCATTTAACGCCAAGATCGAAGGCAAGGCCGACATTAAAAATTACGGTGAGTACCTGTATGAGAATGTCGGTGAAAGCATTCTGGCATGAGTGATCGAAGGAGCCAAGAAGGTAATCGGCCTCGGTTACCAGATCCCGGTGCCGGACTGTGTAACGAAGGCAATTGAGGAATATCGCAGCCAGAACGACTGGTTCGGACATTTTCTGGATGAGAAGTGCGTGGTAGATGAGTCCTTTAAGGAAAGTTCCTCGGCTCTCTATCAGGCGTACCGCAACTACTCGCCAGCATTTTCTCAGAAGCATTACAAACAATGCCTGACAACATCTATGTGAAATTTGAAGATATCACTGCATGGGGAGTCGGTGGCATGTATATTGACAGAAATCAGTACAGGTAAAATGACAATGAAAGAAACGATTATTTTGACAGCCTTCACCGATCCCATGATGGGCTTAAGCTACGAAAGCGAGCCTGTCATGGAACGGTTGAAACAGAACTATGGCGATCAGATAGAATTCCGATATGTTATGAGTCTTCTGGTACGGAATGTTTCAGACTTCATGACACAAGAAGAACGAATAATGGATGTAGAATCCGGCATCCGAAAGTATTGTGAACGTCTTGCAGGCATATACAAAAGCGAAGAATCCATTGGCGGACTTCCCATCAACATGGAAGGCTTCTGCCTGTTCGATACTGACCATTGTAGTTCCAAGCCTCTCAATCTGGTATACAAAACAGCCCAGCTTGCTGACCCAGAGAGATCTGAAGCATTCCTCACAGAACTCCGCCACGCCACTGTGATCGACTGCCTGCCAACAACACATTTTGATATAATAATGAAGATCGCACAAAAAGTCGGTATAGATGAATATTCCTTCAAACAATATTATCAAAATGGAAATGCAGAAAAAGCATTAGAGACAGATCTGGAATATACTCATAGGCTTGGTATCCACTCCCTTCCGGCATATCTGATCCAGTCCGGTGACAAAGCCATCATAATGCAGAGCTTTGAATATCAGGATTTCGTTGATGTGATTACCAAACTTACGCATTGATAGAATCATAAAACAAGGCCGGTAACATATTCATTAAATTCATTCAATACGATATCCTCCTTCAAATCTCGAGTTGTCGCCCCGACATCTAACTCGGCAACTCAATATAGTGACATCTATCGTGGCAACTCAACTCTCACACATTTTGCCCCAGATTGCCCTTGGATAAGTTACCGTAGACTATTACCCGCTCCACCCGCTCGAAACCATCGGGAGCCGAAAAGCGCCTGAAATCAAGGGCTTTCGCAACTATTTTCCTTCGACCCTTGACATCAATACCACTGTCTCGATGTGTGTGTCACTATCCAAACCATTTCCGATCGGCATGCTCATATCGCTGTCGATGATCGGCAGGCGGAAGGTGATCGACTTCAGCCATTGTCCGCTGGGCTGCCGCTCTCCGTAGATCTGGATGTCTTCAATGAGGGCTTCCATCAGCTTCCGCCGTTCTTCCTCGTTCATCAGCTTATAAAACTTATCGAAGTAGATCAGAATCTTGTAGATGTTATCCCCGGTAACCTTTTCGGACTCGATGGACTGCTTCTTCGCCCTTGCCTCTATTAGGCTCTGCTCCTGGTCGTCGATCTTGTCGTACATCCGGTACAAACGGTCATCCAGGTCGGCCTTGCGGCGGTTATAATGACGGTCATCCGGATCCAGCTGTTCGATCTCTTCCAGAGTCTTCCGCTTCATGGCGTAGGACTGCTTCAGCAGCTTCTCCAGTGCCTTGATCTCCTGATCGATGGCCGTGGTGTCCACCTTCATATTGATCTTTTCCTGCATGAGTGAGGCAAAGCGAGGGTTCGAGACGAGCTTCGTAATGATCTCAACTACGGAAGCATCCAGGATTTCTTCCTGGATCTGCTTTTTATAATCACATTTATGACCGCGGGTCATGGTCCTGTGTTTGCAGCCGTAATAGTAAAAATCCTTATATTTTGATCCGTCTTTCCGGTGCTTGATACTTTTATTACCGTACATCCCTGCGCCGCATACAGGGCATTTTACAAGGCCTGACAAGAGGTGTGTCTTCGTATCCTTCGCCTTGTTCACATGCTCGTATTTCTTTTCCTGGGCGATCATTTTGACCTGGGCCTGGTTCCACAATTCTTCCGAGACGATGCCTTCATGCAGGCCATCCACTACCAGGTAATCATCCTGCTCGACCAGCTTGTATTCGTTGCGGGTGCCATGCACCTTTTCCGTTTTACGGCGGCCATAAGCGATCTTTCCGCAGTACACCGGGTTCTTGATGATACGGCGAATAAGTGCGGAATCAAACAGCGGATTCTTTCCATTATGACGGGCAATCTTATGGATCCCGTGATTTTCCAGATACTTGGCAAGACCATTGGCGCCGATATCCGTGGAGACCCACTGTTCAAAAATGGTGCGGATCGCCGGAGCTTCCTCCTCATTGATCTCCAGTACACCATCCTTCAGGCTGTATCCATAAGGCGGAAAACCACCGTTCCACTTGCCGTCCCTGGCTTTCTGAATCCGGCCCTCCATGGTTTGGACACGAATATTCTCACGCTCGATCTCTGCGACTGCTGACAGAACGGAGATCATCAACTTCCCGGCATCCTTTGAAGAGTCGATGCCATCTTCCACGCAGATTAGATTCACACCGAAATCTTGCATCGTCTGCAGCGTGGACAGGACATCTGCGACATTCCTCCCGAAGCGCGACAATTTGAAGACCAGTACAAAGGAGACATCATCCTTGCCGGTCTTAATGTCTTCCATCATGCGGTTAAACTCGTCGCGGCCCTCTATGGACTTTCCGGACTTGCCGGCATCCTCATACTCCCCCGCAACCTCATAGTCATTGAATTCCGCAAAGGCGCGCATGCGGGTCCGCTGGGCATCCAGGGAATAGCCATCGATCTGCATTGCGGTCGATACGCGGGTATAAATATAGACCTTCATTTTCTTATTTTCCATCAACGGCTCCTCAAAAGTTTGGACATACTTTCCACGTGCATCTTACCATATATATATGTCCATTTTTCAATAAAAGAGAAGGCCGACTCCATGGAAACATCCACAGAATCGGCCTGATTGTTATGCAGCCTGTCTCGCTTCTGCACTGAGCCGCATATATCTTCGATACACTTCTTCGATGCCTTTCAGCCTGCTTTGCTGTCTGGGATCCGGCAGTGCGTCCAGATCCATCTCCCCGGCATATTTCTCTATCATATTGGCGAGAAAACCCGCCAGGCCGCTCCACACATCATTCTCGTACATCCGCATCCCTCCCTTTCGTTTTATTCCTTTCACTCCGATCGTCACGGGCGTAGGCCTCCAATACCTCCGGCGGGATCCGCTCCAAAAGGGCCACCGCAGCGTCATAGTCACGACGAAGCTGCAGATCTGCCATTCTCTTTAAAACGCTCTCCTGGCGGCTTTCCTTCAGTTCTGCCGTAAGGGTTTCGTTTGCCAGTTCAAGCGCCGCGTTTTCAGCCTTCATGGAACCGAAAACCTTGCTGTATTTCCGGACCTGCGTGCTCATCTTCTCTACACTTGGGATATACTTATCCAACACCTTACCGATCTCGGCAGCCTTAGCCTTCGCATTGAAGGCATTGACCTCCGAGAGCAGACCCTCCAGCTTCCCCCTTTGTTTATTGAGCCGTGTCATCTCTTTGAAGACCCGGGGAGGGATATAGTCCCTGCCAGTTTCGCTGGCGCTTAATCCCCTTTCAAGCTCCGGGAACCTTTTGACCATATGTTCCCAGTAGGCATCCTGCCACTTGATGAGTTTCTTCTTGTTGCCGATGATCTCTTTTGCCGAAAGTCTGCCGTCTTCCGTCAGCGGGACAAAAGAAAGGTGCATATGGGGCGTTTTCTCGTCCATATGCACCACGACTGAAATGATCATATCAGGATTCTGTTTCTGTTTGATGAACTCCAGTGCTTCCCGGAAGAAGGCTCTGATTTCCTTCATACTCTTTCCCTGGAAGAACTCAGGACTGGCGGTGATCACTGTCTCCACCAGCCTAACACTGTCCGTCCGGGTCCGGCATCCGGCTTCTCTGATCTGTCTTTCTGCTTCCGTCCGGTACCGGCCCTGAGGTTTAACCAGATGGAAATTCAGATGAGTCCTGTCAGGGTCGATATCCGGGTTACTGGCATAAGACTCTTTTGTCCTTTCGTCGTGGACCTCGATCTTCCCGATCTCCGGCCCCTTGTATTTCATAAATCGCATGATCGCATACTGCGGTGCTGCCATAGTCTCTGCTCCTCCTTCAAACTCTGTAGTGGTAAAGACTTACTGATTTTTGTGTTCGTACGTACATGCGTACAGGCGGTACCCTGGATGGGCTCCGTACGCTTGTACGCACGTACGCGTGATTTGACAGCTTTATTTTAAGAAATGGGTTATCATGATCGATGACCTCGACGCCGCGATATCCCCGGCAGCGTTTTCCCTTCCCTCGATAGATGTTGTTATCCGGGATCAGGTGATACGTTTCCGCATACTGGGAAAGGAAATTGGCGAAGCTCTTCATGGAAAGCGCATTGTCCGCATTGTCATCACACCATTCCTTATAATCCGCATACAGATCGCAGGTCGCAGCCTTACTGTCTTCATGGAAAGTGAGGTACCCCTCGGATGCCAGAAATTCCAGAATGTTGTTCGCGTCCTTCACAATAGCATCGATGTTGTCCTTTGACCGGCCACTGATGGTAAACCGGTAATCATTGGCGACAAGCCGCTTAAGTCCCTCCAGGCACCAAAGAAAGATACTCTCTTTTTCCGCGATCAGCTTTTCAACAAGGTAGGGATCGTCAACGCGGCCTTCCGGCTTGTCCTTCGTGGTGATTACGATCTGCCGCCTGAAGAACCCGTCAGACCGGTCGTGAAGCGCAGTAAGGGCTCCGTTTCCGAAACACAGGAAGCGGACATACAGAAGACTCTGATAGCTCTGGATGCCTTTTCGTTCGACATCCATCTGACATTCGGAGGTGACGATGGATTTGATATAGTTCGTCTTGGTCAGCGCACTCATATCCATATCGTCATCCACCATGAGCAGCTTATCCTCCAGGTCCGCCCTGGCAAAGCGGTTTGTCTCGACCTTCTGGATACTGGTGGTGTTCATATTGATCCCGAGGATCGACCGCATCACCAGTCCGATCCGGGACTTGCCTTCGCCGCCCTTTCCGATCATCAGGAGCATCTTCTGGGCCTTTGTCGTAGGAAGCAGGCAATACCCCAGGTACTCCTGCAGCATCGAGATATCCTCCGGGATGAGAAGCTCCGAAAGGAAGTTCAGCCATACGTTCGGTGTGCCTGCCGCCGGGTTATATGCGACCTCCAGCCGGTTCCGGCAGTATTCCTTTTCTTCACAGAAATGACCGTCCAGATACCAGGTGCCGTTTGAAACATGGATGCGGTCCTGATGCAATGGGAGCTCATCAGTGAAGGCCATCATCCTGACTGCCTTTAAGAGATCTTCGACCTTCCTTGCAGTTCCGGATTTGACCCAGTCACAGATCTCCATAAAGATCTCGCGCTTTAAGGCGGCCTCATCGGAGATAAGACCATCGACGGTATACAGCTTCCCATGGACACATTTCATAGGATGCGCCTCGAGAAACGAACAGCAGAATGTCATCTCATCGATCCTGCGGTCTTCCGTGAGCCATACCGGGGCATCAGGAGGCAGCGTTGATTTTCTCGGCATTATCCGACCTCCTTTCCTTCTCATGGGCTCTGTTCACGCAGTCCTCAAGTCCGGTGATTTTGCCATCCTTCATCAGTTCCATGACCACAGCCTTCCGCTGTTCGAGGTCGCCAACCGTTAAAAGGTCTGCCAGATATTCGATATAGGCGAACATCTGGCAGGCTTCCACAAAGCGGTCATCCGGCTCTTCTTCCATCGAAGTGGGTGCATACTGCACCTTCCAGTTCTCCAGAAGGTGCAGATAATCACAAAGCACCCGCTGACAGTAGCGTTCATCATCACGGAACGCCCTGATCATCGGGTGCCTGGGTTTTGCAAGTGCAGCGACCTTCGGCGGATTATCCGGGTCGATTCCAAAATCCTCCGCGATCTTTCTGGCCGCCTCATAGAGACTGAGATCAAACAGTCCTGCGACCAGGTCGATCACATCACCCTTCGCTCCGCATCCGAAGCAGTAATAGAAGTCCGGATTGAGCTTAAGGCTTGGATGGCGGTCATCGTGGAAGAGACACCGGGCCATGTTATGGCGGGTCACAGTAAGCCCGTATGCCCTGGCAGCCTCCGGCACGCTGACACTTGCTTTAACAGTTTCAAAAAGGTTCATAGTGCATTTCCTCCTTCAGAATTATTTGGATTTTTCATCCTGGTTTCTTATACGGAGAAAATGCCGGGGAGCTTAAAAATGAGGCGGTTCTGGGATTTGGAAGAAGCAGAGAGGGTGAAAATTGCAAAAATGCAATCGAGACCGGATTATGGGACAGTTATATGCGTAAGATAAACTCGTAGAAACAATGGCAACGAATCCCACTGGACAATTTTTCGGTTTTGAAGAAAAGTGTCCAGTAGGACCACGAGACAGCAAAATCAATGAGGATTCCCATCCCGCAACAATTGTAATCATCTGATTGCATTTGTTTTCATTCTGTGGTATGCTATAGGTGGGTAAAGTATGACCATAAACCATTATCAAGTCAGGAGGATAATACGATGGCAAGCACGTTAGTTCAATTCAGGACAGAAGATACAGAAAAACTCCGTGCCGTTCAGATCCTTGATCGTCTCGGGCTCTCTCTTCCCGCATATCTGAGGATGTGTGTTTCAAGGCTGAACCAGGAAAACGGTATTCCTTTCAGTATGAAAATAGAGGAAGAAACCAATCCCGGTATCCGCGCTCTTCAAAGGGCCAGTCGGATCGCAGAGGAATATGGCATCTCAGACATGACTCTCGAGGAGATCAACGCCGAAATCGCAGAAGCAAGGAAGTAAACGCCTATGAAGTATTATGTGGTTATCGACACGAATGTCCTCGTCTCAGCAGTTCTGAAGTCACACTCTGTTCCGGGGAGCATCGTTGAACTTGCCTTTGACGGGCCAATCATACCCATTCTAAATGAGGCGATAGAAAAGGAATATCGGGAAGTACTTTCCCGTCCAAAGTTTCATCTTCCTGAAGATCTCATAGAAGGCATTATGAGCACTTTTCATAAACGTGCCATTTATGCCGATGCCAAGCATCTTGACGTTGAACTGCCGGATCCCAAAGATCTCGTCTTCTATGAAGTGGTTATGGAAGAACGAAAAGAGGAAGAGGCTTATCTTGTGACCGGAAATATCAGGCATTTCCCAAACAGACCCTTTATCGTGACCCCTCGGGAGATGCTGGACATTATCCTAAGGGATCAGGATTTCCGAGATGAGTAATCCCTGACCAGAAAAGAGGCCGCCGTGTCCGACACTTATCTCCCCGGCGATACCCGACAGCGTATCCAGGACCTTATCAAAAACAGGAAGATCACCCAGGCCGAACTTGCCGAAAAGGTCGGCCTTTCAAACAGCGCCCTCAGCCGGTATCTCCAGGGGCGGACAACGAACCTGGGCGATGGTTTCATCATCCGGATCGCCAAATACTTTGATGTGTCGACGGACTTCCTTCTTGGTGAAACGGATATCCCAGATCGGAAGAATTATGATATTGAGGAGCTTAGGCTCTCGGCGGAGACAGCAAAACTCCTGTATACGGGGAAGGTCGATGCATCCGTACTGAATCAGCTGATCGAGCATCCCCGCTTTCCGCAGCTACTGCTTTTACTTGCACGGTATCGGGACGAGACCATGATTGCTGGGATTAATGCGATGAACCAGATCCTGACCTTCATACGATCTCTCACTCTGGATCAAGCAAACCTTCATCCGGAAGATGCAGATACAGCGAAAAATGCCGCACAGGATTTGAGGTTGCTTGCTACTCCTCCTGTCACAGCTGATACGAACACGATCCAGAATCTTTTCATGCAGATCGTATGAGATATAAAGAAAAATGCAGAGTCGGCGTCAGAAGCACAGCAGGCCGCGACCACCGAAGTGTTAAAGCTGCTGCGAGAGAATTTGACCAAAGATGGTGAGTCAGTTGATCTCAGCAAGCTGACCGCTGAAGATCTGACAGTAGCGGTTATGAAGACCATTTCAGAAGCTGGCATACCGAAAGAAAAGCTCACATCACTTGGCGCCAGTTTCCTGGATTTGTTGAATGCTCTAAAGGAACCGGATCATGACGAATGAGGAACTCTGCATTCTGGCGCAAAGCGGAAATGCCGATGCAGCGAATGAGCTGATTGATCATTTGCTTCCTTCCTTTAAAGCACTGACTGCCAAATTTGAGGCGCAGTACTCTGGACTTCAGGTTGAAGCAGACAATCTCCTTCAGGAGGGACCCATCGGCTTGCTAAGGGCTGTTCACTCTTTCCTTCCGGATAAAGGCAACCTGTTTCAAACCTACGCATCCCGGGTTTCCGAAAATGCCATGATGGATTACGTCCGGAAATGTGCATCTGCTGTTCCTTCCACAGGTCAGATGTTAAGTCTCGACATTGAACCCTATAACGATCCGGACAATGATGAGAGCAGTTTTTACGACAGGCTTTTTTCAGAGTACACAAAGACACCGGAACAGATTTATATCGAAAAAGAAACATATGAAGAAGTCCATCATGCCCTGGATATGCTCTCCCCCAGGGAACGCACATATCTTCGTTACCGCTACGGCTTTGACGATGTTCTTCCCCACGATAGGGTAGAGACTGCGGTCCATTTTCATTTAAGTGACAGCCGCGCAAAGAGCATTGAACAAACCGCTCTCCATAGCTTCCGCGAGGAGCTCCATTGGTAATAGCAGTAATTTCATTGTCTGGTTTTTGTATATCTCTATCCTAAATCCGGCTTGGAATCGGCGCCGTGACAGGAAGCACGTCACCATTCCTTTTGCGTCGTTCAAAAGTCAGCTTTCTTCACGGAAGCGACCTTTTCTCTCCACAATGCAATTACAGCAGCCTGTGCTTCAAAGGGGCACACGCTGCTGTTTCGCTGCCGGCTTTCGGATAAAGGTATAACACACTAGACTTTGCCAGCAAAGTCGTGTGCCAAAAGGGACGCTGTCCCCTTTGGAATCCTCTCAAACGAAACCGTAGGTTTCTTTAATTAATCAAACTTTCTTCAGTGGAATCCAGATATAGCTTATATAGTCATCCGGATTCTCCGTAGCAGGACCATACACTTCAAGGTTGTACTTTCCTGCAAGCTCATATCCCTGCAGAGCAGGAAGCCATTCAGACCAAATCTTGGTATTCACACTCTGCAGACTGTCCGGCAACGCTCCTTTACAGATGAACTGAGCCCATAGGCTTCCGGGGATCTGGTAAGTATCACAGTCTTCCGGAATGTCTTCCCACGGCTTATACAGATCTGCGATCCAATAGTCAAAGTCATTGTCACCCATGTCAACGCATACGCCAAAGGTTCCCATGATAGGACACTTCTCTCCCTGTCCCATGTACTCAGCCCAAAACTTCGGAATCTCCTGATAACTAGTATCCGAATTGAAGCGTCTCTTGGTGCCGACAATAGTAAAAGGAGCTTTTTCAACAATACGATAATCTAACATTGTTCCACCCTCCATCGTGATTTTGATATGCAGTGGAGCGAATGATCTGAGCGGTGCGCCTGCCTCCCGCGCCTGTGATGGTGTGATTCCATGGAACTTCTGGAAAGCCTTTGTAAAACTATCCGGTGATTCATAGCCATATTTAACCGCAACATCAATTACCTTCACATCTTCACGGCTTAATTCCTGAGCTGCCAACGTCATCCGGCGCGCACGGATATATTCACCGACAGTCATACCACACAGAGCTCCGAAAATGCGCTGGTAATAGAACGGAGACAGAGCTGCCTTAGCTGCGATATCCGCAGTGTCCAATTCCTCTGTCAGATTCTGTTCTATGAAATCAATAGATTCCTGAAATCCTTCAATCCAGCCTTGCATCTTGCTCACTCCCTTCGCTCACTGTACTGTCAGTATATCAGCCGCACGGATTAAGGCCCGACATTCTGTGCTCTCTTCGTCAGGGCAGTTTCCTTTCCGCGACCAATTTTGTCCACCCATTCACATCAGCTTCAGAGAGAACATCAAAACCATTCTTCTTCCAGAAATGCGTGGACTGCGGGTTCCCTTTATCTATCGCAAGCCGAACCGATGTTTTTCCTGTGCTTAGTAAGTAATCTATAGCCTCATCAATAATAGCAGTTCCTATCTGCTTCCCCTGATACTGCGGATTCATCATAAAAAAGCCAATATACGCAATCTCCGCTTTAGGGTACCCATCTATCAGATCCATAATAGCTACCAGTTCCCGGCCATCAAAAAAACCAAAATAGTATTTATCTTGCATATCTATTCCCGGCGGAGTTGCCTTCATATCATCAAGAATATTCTCCTTGGTTGGGCGTGCTTCGGTATACTCATAAAAAACTGTATTCTGCTTGCAAATCTCAACAAGCATCTCTATATCCGCTTCTTCCAAAATGCGGACCGAATACCTCTTGCTAAGCTTAGAAATATCGATCATAGTGTGTATAATTCTCCCATAAAATACTGTTCCTGAAAACTGATGGCCTCCAGAATATCCTCTGTCTGAATCGTTTCTCCGCTTAAGCTAACGATCCACTTATCTTCGTTATCATTCAGGCGATGAAATACGCCGCCCGCCTCGGGTCTAAAAAATAGTCATCAAAATGACCATAATGATAATTGCCGTTTTCATCCATAGGATCATCATAATACAATGTCATCTCATACAGATATTTCTGATTAATGTTCCAAAGCAAGTCTCGATCCTTAGCCTGAACGGTCTGTAACTCTATCATTTTTCTATCCTCAGCATCTTTTGCTCGAAAATATGGACTTCTTCTCCTAAGACATATTGTTCCGGCAACATATCACGGTTTAATCATCTGAAACGCCTTAAATGCCTCGATAATTGCTTCCTCCTTTTCCTCAGGCGTTTCTGGCGACCGGCTTTCCTCACCCTTCGGCAGGTTATAATTCTGCCGCTCTATAATCCCGCATTTCCGCTTGGTCTTTGCGATATTCAAATGACTAACATGAAATCCGTACTTTTCCTGCACCCAATCCTGAATCTCGTGGTAAGTAGCCTTGCTTTCCGCTGCCGTCACATCCATCTCATCCATATCGACCTTCACACTGATATGATTCTTTGCCTCAGAAAGTTTGGACAAAAGACATACCGTCTCCACATGGACAGTAGAGGCAAAACGATCCACCGCATTTATTTCTCACGAACCATGTCAGAATTAGTTTTAAAGAAAAATGACCTTGAAACTTTCTCTCTTGATAAGTATCCGTTATTGACCAGAACTCCGAGTATCTTCTCTTTCAGATGAGTAGAATTGCTGATACCGAGATAATCAGCAATCTCAACAGATTTTCTGGCTTTGCCATAACAGAATGACAGGATTTGTTCATCAAATCTCGAGCCGCCCGGCACGGGAGGGAATTCCAATACCGGAAGAAGATTGTTGCTTATTCCTTCTGAAAAAGACAGATCCGGCAGTACCAGTGTAAAATGATCCGTCGCGGAATAAATATATGGTCTATGTGCACTGTCTGCATCTCGGTATTCTTCATTGATCTTATCAAATCCGGTTCCCGCTGCTTCCATAACCTCACATTGAACAAGAATACCGCAGATCAATTCATTACGCCGTTTTGAAATAATCTTTGACAGATCATAGGTTTTCGAAAGCGGTTCTCCATGATAGAAACTTCCCGGGGACGAAATCTCCAATCGGTCACGAAAGATATCGACCTGAATCTGCGTTCCATCCAGAAAATAATCCCTGTGGGCAACTGCATTGATAATACCTTCAAATAGTGCTCTTTTCGGATACGCATCAATTTCGATATGCGATTCTGCTTTTTTGATGATTGTATGATTCATCCGCTGCATCACAAAAGAATACATATAATCAATCGTTTGTGTGATATTCCCGCTGAAACGGTTGACTGAAACAATCCGCTCGCTTCCTTTTGTAAATCCGGAAAAAACAGAGCATTGGACATCTGTTTTATGTTCTGAATAGTGATCGCCGAACAGAACAGCTCCATTCGCAAGAATCCCTTCTCCATTGAAAAAACCGAGTGAGGCGAGAGCTTTATCTGTTAAGATTTTCCCTTCCGTATGCTGTTTGTGGAATTCTCTGAGATTCTGATAATTCTGCGGATCATATATTTTGTCTGACAGTATGGTATCAAATGATGCAGATTGACTATGAATACTCATATTGATTATTTCTTCATATGTTGCTCCGCCGGTAAAGCCCTCGCGCCTCATAAAGATGGAAGGAATACCGTCAAACTTAACAGTCACTGGTTTTATTAATGAACTCTCCACCTTGACCTGCAGAACAAATCGTTCCTGTTCTCTTATCTGATACCGGATAAAACTAATCTTATATGGCGGTCTTGGAGATATATGCTCATTAACCTGATTGTTAAAATAGTTTCTCTCAGAATCGGCAGCATTCCGATCGAAACCAATCAATTTATTCGTCTTGTCTTCCACTCCGATAAAGATTGTTCCGCCGTCAGCATTTGCAAAGCCTGCAAATGTTTTAAGCCATCCGATCACATTATTTCGATCAAGTTTGCTCTTGCATTCAAGCTCACAGTTTTCTATCAGTGCATTGCTCACTATTTCTTCAAGGAACATATAATCACCTGCTTCTTTTTCTTCGATTATACTTCTTGATTACTTCTTAATCAACTTCTTGTTATCTTCTTTTTAAACCAGAAGTCATTCGAAGCAATTCTATTTGCTGAAGGTATGAACTTCCAGATTCGCACATACTCCGCTCAATATTCTATTGTCTATAAGTCCTCAAGTTTTGTGCCTACAGTGACGAGTACTATTGCTATAGACACCCGAACGTACTTTTTCGAAGCGTTTTCCACGCTTCGACCAGTCGGTCACACCGAAGGTGAAATGCTCGTAAAAGTGCTTAAAATAAAGGATTTCTACGAGTTCAACTTTTGTAGCAACACTATAGTCTCCACATGCATGGTTCTCGGAAAGTTATCGACCGGGCGCACGCGCGTTAACTCATAGCCGTTGGCGCGGAGATACTTCACGTCCCGCGCGAGGGTCGCGGAGTTGCAGCTCACATAGACAATGCGTGCAGGGGAAAGTTCAACCATGGTGCGGAGGGCAGTCTCGTCGCAGCCTTTACGCGGCGGATCCACGGTAATCACATCAATCCGGGTGTCCGGATTTGCCTTCTGCCAAGCAGGCAGCACATCCTCGGCGGCTCCGGTAAAGAATTCCGCGTTTGCAATGCCGTTTCGCTTGGCATTTTCTTTTGCGTCCCGAATCGCCGCTGGCACAATTTCCACGCCGTAGACCTTCTTTGCCTGCCGCGCCAAAAAGAGGGAGATGGTCCCGATGCCGCAGTATAAATCCCAGACGGTCTCGTTCCCGCTAAGCGCCGCGAATTCGAGCGCCGCACCGTACATAGCCTCGGTCTGAACGGGATTCACCTGATAGAAGGAGTGCGGGGAGATGCGGAAGCGGATGTCTCCTATGCTGTCCTCGATATACCCCTTGCCAAAAAGCGTTTTCACCGTGTCGCCGAGGATCACATTGTCCCGGCGGGTGTTGGTATTGAGAACCAGAGTCTCAAGTTTAGCATCCTTGCTGTCCGCCGCCTGAAGCTCCTTTAGCAGCGCCTCCCAATGCGGCAGTTCCTTGCCGTTTACGATGAGACAGAGCATATAGCCCTTGGTCGTACGGCTCTTCCGTATCAGGGCGCGGCGAATGAGCCCCCTGCCGCTCTCTTCGTCGTAGGGGGCAAGCCCGAAGCGCTCCATAAAGGCAAGTATCACTTCCAGAATGCGCGCGTTTTCCGCGGCGCCGATATCGCAGTCAAGCCAGGGAATCACGCGGTGACTCCGGGCAGCATAAAAGCCGGCAACGGGTCTTCCGTCCTCGCCGGCTGCAAACGGCACCTGGGCCTTATTTCGGTAGCGGGACGGCTCATCCATCCCGACAATCGCCTCCGTGACGGCATCCAGCCGTTCCGCCAGGACTTCACCGATGCGGAGGAGGTCCTCCCGCACCTTGTTCGCCTTTAAGCGAAGCTCGGCCTCGTAGGAGAGCGCCTGCAGTTGGCAGCCGCCGCAGCGCTGCTCGACCGCACAGCGCGGCGTGACGCGCTCCGGCGAAGGTTTTAAAAGTGTTTTCACGCGCGCAAAGCCGTAGTTCTTTTTGAGCTTCATCGCAAGGCAGCGCGCCGTGTCCCCGGGAAGGGCGCCCTTCACAAACCAGACAAAGCCGTCCAACTTCCCGATGCCGAGCCCCTCATCGGAGAGCCCCGTAATTTCCAGTTCAAACTCATCATTCTTACGCATGCGGTCTTCTCTTTCTCTCTTCAAAGCGCATCCTTCCGCGCTTATACGCCGCTCTCGGAGGTCTTTCTCAGGTTGCTGTCCAGAAAACGGTTAAACCCGAGCCAGCCGTTATTTGCTCCGGCGGCATTCAGGAGTTCCATAAAGGTCTCCATCTTTGCGTCGGTATTGTCCGCGAGGTTTAAGGCCATGGCTTCAATCAGTGCGGGCTTCTTCGGAGAGCCGAATTCCAGTTCACCGTGGTGCGCGACAATGCAGTGCCGAAGTTCGGCCGCACGCTTCTCCGGGAAGTTCGGAATCTTTGCGATTGCCGCCGCAAGCATCTCACAGCCGATTACAATGTGACCGAGCAGCTGTCCCTCGTCGGTGTAGGCGTTCTCCGGGAAGGCCGAGAGCTCACGGGTCTTGCCGATGTCGTGACAGAGCGCCGCGGTAATCAGGAGGTCCCGGTTCAGAATGGGATAATTTTTACAGTAGTAGTCGCAGAGTCTCGCAACACTCAAGGTGTGCTCCATGAGGCCGCCGATAAAACCGTGGTGCACGGACTTGGCCGCCGAGCTCAGGCGAAAGCGCTTTACAAAGGCAGCATCGTCCACGAAAAAAGCGCGGAGCAGAGTCTGCAGGTAGCTGTCCTGCACCGACTGAATTTGTGCCAGGAGTTCCGCATACATCTCGTTGTTGTCCCGATTAGAGACCGGCATGTAGTCGCCCGGGTTATACTCTCCCTCATTGGCGCGGCGAATGCGGCTCACCTTGAGCTGCAGCTTGTTGTTGTAAAGAATCACATCCGCGTCGATTGCGACATAGTCGAGTTCCTCGAAGTCGCCGATACCGGGATTGCCGGGCTCCCAGATCTTTGCGTCCACCACGCCTGTCTTATCGCGGAGCTGCAGACTCTCATACTCCTTTCCGCTCTTCGTGAGATAGGTCGCCTTTTGCTGGCAGAGATAAACCTCCGAAATATGGGTGTTCTCCCGGAGTGCATCGATATATTTCATAGTGTGTCCTTTCTGGTTTGCCTTTATCTGCCCGCAAGCGTCGCGGTGACCGAGATGGTCTCATACTTCTCTCTGCCGTTTCGCATCAGGGTGAGGCGCACGCTCTCCCCTTTCGCACTCTTTTCCAGCGCAGCTTCGAGGTCGCGCATGGTCTCGATTTTGCTGTCGCCGAGCGAAATCAGAATATCCCCCGGCTGTACGCCCGCCGCATAGGCCGGTGCGTTCTGTTCGACGCGGGAGATGTAGACGCCCGCCGGCATGCCCTGATCCCGCTGCGCACTTCCCACCTGTTTGCCGTAAATGCCGAGCAGCGCTGTCTCCTTCCCGTTCATCATCCGCTCGATCGCAGGCTTAAAATCGGAGAGTCCCATGACGGTCGCCGTGTTGTTATCCCCCGACTCCGAAAAGAGTCCGGTGACCCAGCCGACCAGCTCGCCGTCCGCATTTAAGACCCAGCTGCCGGACTGCGCGTCCGCACTGACATCCGGGAAATAGATGGTCGCATAGCCATCCACAACACTCACGCTGGTCTGCACATTCGAGAGTATCCCGTACTTCACGGAATGTATCATCCCAAGCGGTGAACCCACGAAAAAGAGAAGCTCCCCCCGCTTTAGCCGATAGGAGTTTCCGAAGGGTACCAGCGGAAACTTTCCCCAGCTATCCCGATTTTCTTCGGTGAGCGGAACCGAGAGCACCGCAAGGCCATACGCATGATCCCGCATCTTGACACTCGCCGTGGCCTTATCACCGCGGGCTATGGTCACAGTCACGCTGTCCGTGCCCTCAACGGCCGCACTCGTCGTGAGAAACAGGAGCTCGTTTTCCGTCTTTGCAACCGCGAGCCCCGAATAGTTTTCCGAACTCTCGAGCGCATTGTTAAACCAGTCCCGCGCCGCCTGCTCGTGGGTCACGGAGACCACCGCAGCATCGGCGCTGTCGGCCTGTTTCCGGAGCGTTCCCGCCATCTGGCGGATATCGCTGAGCGTATAGTCCCGGTTCTCTATGACCTGTTCGACCTGTTCCCGGATGTTCTGATTCTCGGCCTCCCCGTTCGCTTCTTCGCTGTTCGACTCGGCCTCCGAGGGAGAACTCAGCTGCTCGCGCGATTCTCCCTCGCTCCGGCTCTCATCCCGCTCGATTTGAACGCTGTTTTTTTCCGTATTTTGCCGCCACTTTTTTGCGAGTATCGGGCAGGTGACGCAGGTGACGGCCGCAGCGCCGAGCGCAAAGCCCGCCCCGGCAAGCACCGCTTTTCCGGCGAGTGCCATCAGCTTTTTTCTCTTTTGCTTTTTCTCGGCGATATGCTGTGTGATAAACTCATCTTCCCGCATAATGCTCCCTCCGCCGTCCTGTCTGTCTATAATGCCTTAGTATAGCATAAAAGCACTGCTTCCGAAACGCGCGGCGCGCTTTGTGTTATACTATAGGCGTATTTTTGCAATTTGAATTTGATATAAGCTCCGCCGCTCCGGCGGAAGAAACGGATGATGATCAGGCATGAATCAAAAAACCTTGCACACTCTGGAATTTGATAAAATTTTGTCGCTACTCGAAGAAAAAGCCGTGAGTGCGCCCGGGAAGGCGCTCTGTCGCGCCCTCGAGCCCATGACGGAGCTCGGCGCCATCGAGACCGCGCAGGCGGAGACCGAGGCTGCGCTCTCCCGCATCCGCATGAAGGGCGAATTGCGCCTCGCGGGTCTCCGCGATGTGAGCGCCTCAGTGAAGCGTCTCGATGTCGGCGGAACTCTCGGCACTTCCGAGCTCTACGCCATCGGCACACTGCTCGACTTAAGCGAGAGAGCCCGGAATTACGGCGCGCACGAAGAGGCGGAGCCGGATCCCGACGCACTCGAAGCCGCTTTCACGGCGCTCTCTCTCCTGCCCCGCGAGAACCGCGAATTAAAGCGCTGCATCCTCTCGGAGGAACTGGTCGCCGACACGGCGAGCGCCGAGCTTTCGCGCATCCGGCGGCAGATGAAAACGGCCGACGAGCGCATGCACAGCGCTTTGCAGGAGGAAATCAACCGCCACAAGAGCTATCTCATGGACACCATCGTGACCATGCGTAACGGGAGCTACTGTCTTGCCGTGAAAAGCGAGTACAAGTCGAAACTTCCGGGCGTGGTGCACGACCAGAGTTCCACCGGCTCCACAATCTTCATTGAGCCCATGGTCGCGGTGCGCTTAAACAACGAGTACCGCGAACTCACGCTCGCGGAGCAGCAGGAAATCTCAAAAATACTTGCGTCTCTCAGCGCCCTGCTCGCCCCGTTTACGGCGGAGCTGCTCGCAAATCAGAAGCTACTGGCAACGCTTGACTTTGTCTTTGCAAAAGCGCGGCTCGCCTCTTCGATGCAGGCCTCGAAGCCGCTCTTTAACACCGAGCGCATTGTGGAAATCAAAGACGGACGCCATCCCCTGATTCCGAAGGAAAAGGTGGTTCCGATCAGCATACGGATCGGCGACGACTTCACGCTCCTCATTATCACGGGACCGAACACCGGCGGCAAGACGGTCTCTCTGAAAACCATGGGTCTCTTTACACTGATGGGGCAGGCCGGTCTCCACATTCCGGCGTTTCAGGGGAGCCGCCTCGCGGTGTTCCGCGATGTGTTCGCGGACATCGGCGACGAGCAGAGCATAGAGCAGTCGCTCTCGACTTTCTCGGGGCACATGAAGAATGTGGTCGAAATTCTCGCGGCGGCAGACAGCGATTCGCTCTGCCTCTTCGACGAGCTCGGCGCCGGCACGGATCCGACCGAGGGAGCGGCACTCGCGATTGCGATTCTTTCGTTCTTACAGAATATCGGCGCGCGGACGGTCGCAACCACGCACTACAGCGAGTTGAAAGTTTATGCGCTCTCTGCGAAGGGCGTTGAAAATGCGAGCTGTGAATTCGATGTTGCGACCCTCCGACCGACCTACCGACTCTTAATCGGTATTCCGGGCAAGAGTAACGCCTTTGCGATTTCCAAAAAGCTCGGACTCCCGGACTACATCATTGAAGAGGCCAAGACGCACATCGAGCAAAACGATGCGGCCTTTGAGGATCTCTTATCTCGCCTCGAAGCGGATCGCCGCACGATTGAGGCCGAGCGGAAAGAAATCCTCGCGTACCGCGCGGAAATCGAAGAACTAAAAATGCGACATGAGAAGGCGGATCAAAACCTCGACGAGCGCAAGGAGCGCATCTTAGAAAAGGCGCGCGCCGAGGCCGAGCGCATCCTCGCCGAGGCAAAGGAGAGCGCCGATCAGAGCATACGGCGCATCAACCGCCTGAGCGCGGACTCCGGTCTGCTCCGCGAGCTCGAGAAAGAGAGAAGCGGTCTCCGCGACAAGTTAAAGTCGGTCGAAAAGACCGCACCGAAAAGGAAGGCCGTGAAGGCGGCAAAGCCCGCGGTGCTTCACATCGGCGACTCGGTTCGCGTACTCAGCATGGATCACGAGGCCATTGTCTCTACCCTGCCGGATAAAAATAATCGCCTCTTTGTCCGCATGGGCGTGCTTCGCACGCAGGTTTCCGCAGACGATGTGGTCCTCATTGAGGAGGAGGCAGCTGTGTCGAAGGGCGCGAAACAAAGCCGCAGCGGCGGCGCGCCGAGTTTCGGCAAGGCCTCCCACATCTCCCCCGAAATCAATCTCATCGGAAAGACGGTGGACGAGGCGCTCGGGGAGCTCGACAAATACTTGGACGATGCCCTGCTCGCACACCTGAATTCCGTCCGCGTGATTCACGGGCGCGGCACCGGCGCGCTGAAAAAAGGTCTGCTCGCCTGGCTCAAAAAGCAGCCCTATGTCAAGAAATTCGAAGATGCCCACTTTGACGACGGCGGAGAGGCCGTGACCGTGGTCACCTTCCGCTGACCCGCAGAAAGGAGTCTCTTTGGCAGGAAAACAGAAAATACTGATTGTCGACGACGACGAAAATATCGCGGAGCTCATCTCCCTCTACCTGGAAAAAGAGTGCTTCGAGACGCACATTGCGCCGGACGGCGCGGCGGCACTCTCGCTCTTTCACACACTCTCCCCGGATCTCGTGCTCCTGGACCTCATGCTGCCGCATGTGGACGGCTACCAGGTGTGCCGCGAGATTCGAAAGGGCTCCCAGACCCCTGTCATCATGCTCTCCGCCAAGGGCGAGGTCTTTGACAAGGTGCTCGGGCTTGAGCTCGGCGCTGACGACTATATCATAAAGCCCTTCGAGCCAAAGGAACTCGTGGCGCGGGTCCGCGCCGTGCTGCGCCGCTACCGGCCGCAGGAAGCTGCCCCGCCCACGCGCACCGACACGGATGCGGTGTGCTGCGAGGATTTAGAAATCAGCCTCACAAACTATGCTGTCCGCTATGAGGGGCACCCGGTCGAAATGCCACCGAAAGAGCTCGAGCTCCTCTACTTTCTCGCCTCCCACCCGAATCAGGTTTTTACGCGCGAGCAGCTCCTAGACCACATCTGGGGCTATGAGTATGCGGGCGATACGCGCACGGTCGATGTGCACATCAAGCGCCTCCGCGAGAAACTGAAAGATAAGCCGAGCTGGTCCATCGCCACGGTCTGGGGTGTCGGCTATAAATTCGACCTCCGCGCATGATGAAACTCATACGCCGCTCCCTCTACTTAAAATTTCTGCTCGGTTATCTGCTCTTTGGTGTCGCGGGCTTTTTTGCAGTCTCGACGCTCTCCGCGCGTCTCACGGAGAATTATCTGATCAAGAGCCGCGCGCGCACGCTCTACGACGAGGCGAATCTGATTGCCGCCGCCTACTCGGGTGTCTACGACGGCAAGGCGCTGCCGCTCCAGAGCGCCTACCCGCAGCTCGAAGCTGTCTCCACCTTTCTGCGGGCGGAAATCTGGATTATGGACAAGAACGGCGCGATTGTCATTGACTCCGCGCACAGCTGGGACGGCCGCACCATACCGGATTTTGATCCGACCGCAACCGGCAATCACTCCTATACAGTCGGCTCCTACTTCGGCTCCTTCCCGGAGACCGTCCTCAGTGTCTCCGCGCCGATTACGGGCAATTACCGGACCTACGGCTATGTCGTGATTCATCTCCGGATGAATTATGTCCGGGAAGATGCGATGCAGATTCTGAATCTGGTCTATATCAGCTACGGCATTGTCTTTCTGCTGTCTCTCACCCTCCTCTTTATTTTCCACTTTGCGGTGTACCGGCCACTCGCCGCAATCACCGAGGGCGCCCGCCAGTTTGCCGACGGCAACCTGACCCACCGGATTCCGGTGCACGCCGAGGATGAGATGGGGTATCTTGCGACAACCATGAACGGGATGGCGGAAAAGCTCGCGCGGCTCGAAGAAGATGAGCGGCGCTTTATCGCCAATGTATCCCACGATTTCCGCTCGCCGCTGACTTCGATCAAAGGCTTCTCCGAGGCCATTCTGGACGGCACCATCCCGCCCGAACAGCGGGAAAAGTACATGCGGCGCGTCATTGCCGAGAGCGAGCGCCTCTCGAAACTCACGGAAAACATGTTGCGTCTCAATACTCTGAATCCCGGGCAAACGCTGCACAGAAGCGTCTTTGAGCTGAATGCGCTGATTCGCGCCACGGCCGAGAGCTTTGAACCCCAGTGCAAGGCAAAGCATATCCGCATCTCCCTCTTCTTCGTCGAAGAACAGAGCTTTGTCTATGCCGATGCCCTGCGCATCCAGCAGGTCCTCTACAATCTCACCGACAACGCAATCAAGTTTTCGCCGGAGAACAGCGAGATTGAGATTGCCTGCACGGAGCACCGAAACCGGATGGAGATCTCGGTCAGCGATAGCGGCATCGGTATTCCGGACGAGGATTTGTCCCGCATCTTTGACCGCTTCTTTAAGGGCGACCGCTCCCGCGGACAGGACAAGATGGGCGCGGGACTCGGCCTTGCGATTGCACGGGAAGTCATGCTCGCGCACGGTGAGAGTCTGGAAGCGATGCAACGCACAGAGGGCGGCAGCCGTTTTATCTTCACGCTTCCGAAAGCTGACGAAAAAAACCTGCGCCACTGACAGGGAATCGTCATTCTGTCGTAAGGAATTCGTAAGCTTGCTGTGCTATACTCGCTGTATAGAAGTTTTTAGAATTCGGAGGTATTTTATGATGAAACGACTGAAACGGGCAACTGCCCTGTTCCTCTGCCTCGCGATGACGCTCTCACAGGGTGCTGTGAGCTTCGCGCGGACGGAAGATGACGACCCGCAGGACTATTCGGTCAGCGATGTCTCCTTTGATGTCTCGAACGACCGCGTCTATGTCAACTGGTCGGTCGGCGACAGCCGCACAAGCTACACGGTGCAGCTCTACAGCTCCTCGGATTTAAAGCCGAAGCACAAGATTGGCACGGCTGTCACGGCAGGCTATACATCGGAAAAGGCCGACATCACCGACAAAGTCTTAAAGCGCGGCGCCGGCACCTACTACGCGCAGGTTACGGCGAAGAAAAGGGCCAAGGGCCAGGGACGCCCAGCTTCCGCAATGGGCGCCGAGACCATCACATCCGAGGACATTATGATGATCAAGCAGAACCGCGGCAATGCGGATGAGACCAAGACTTCCGCTGCCGCGAGCACTGCCGCCAACCAGAGCACGACCGCGCAAAATGCTGCCGCACAGACCCAGGCGGCCAATACACAGAATACCGGCGCACAGAACACGGCTGCCGCAACCGGCCGCTGGGTGTCGCTCGAGAACGGCGGCTGGAGCTATATGCTGAACAACGGTCAGAAGGCGACCGGCTGGTTCCAAGTCGGCGATAAGTGGTACTATTCGGGCAGCGACGGCTCCATGTGGGCAAATGCCTGGATTAAGAGCGCGACCGAAGAGGGTGTCTACTACTACGTGGGCTATGACGGCGCCATGCTTGTCAGCACAATGACGCCGGACGGCTACCGCGTCGACTACAACGGCAAGTGGACTCCGAAATACTGAGTTGAATTGATACCATCCGGAAAATAGCACCGCAGGTTTCGCGGTGCTATTTTTTGTGAAAAGGTTACACCAAAGGCCGTTAAATTTTTGTGATAATCTTCTTACAGGAAAGTAAGAGAACTGTAAGTGAAATCCACTATTCTTTCTCAGTGAAATCGTTTAGGATAGAGACAACAAAAAAATTACCAAGCAGGAAATCCTGCGGAACGGAGGAAACAGAAATGATGCAGAAGAATCTGTTAAAGAAAGTTGCTCCCATTGTTCTGAGCGCTGCTATGCTGCTCGGCATGACAAGCGTCGCCTTTGCAAAGTCCTCAAAGGGCGTTGTACAGAATGTCACGATTGATCTCGACTACGACCTCTCTCCGGGCATGACGGCAAGCCAGATCGATGCCGAGAGTGACAGTGCGGGCGTGGACAGCGTCAAGGTCACTTCGGTCACGAACACCGACTTCGGCAAGAAGCCGAAGGTCACACTGAAGCTGAAGCCCGACAGCGACTTCACCTTCAAGGGCACGCCGAAGGGCAATGTCAAGCTCAATGACAAGGGCGGCAAGGGCGCCGAAGTCAGCAAGATTGTCACGAGCGCCAGTGCAATGACCGTCACGCTCACCCTGCCGAAGACCGGGTCCACGGATAAGGACGCACTCGAAGTCGGCGATGTCTCCTGGGGTGACGATGACAGCCCGGTGGTCTCTTGGGATCAGGCAGACTACGCAAAGCAGTACGAGGTGAAACTCTACCGGAACAATACCATCCGCGAGTCGGTCACGACGAACAGCACGAGCTACGACTTCCGCAGCCAGATTCGCGAGGGCGGCAAGGGCGATTACACCGTCAAGGTCCGCGCGGTTGTCGGCAACGGCAACAGCTCGAAGGGCAACTGGACCGAGTCGGATGAGTTCAGCGTCGATGACGATATCCTCGCGGCACTCGGCGGCAAGACGAACAACGGCGGCTCCAACAACGGCGGTCAGACCGGCCCGAACGGATCGAATTCCGGCAACAAGGGCGCATGGCTGAAGGACAATGTCGGTTGGTGGTACTGCAACGCAGACCGCTCCTATACGACTGACAACTGGCAGCAGATTGACGGCAACTGGTACTACTTCAACAAGTCCGGCTACATGCAGACCGGCTGGCTGAAGAGCCGTTTCACCGGCAAGTGGTACTGGCTCAGCACCGAGAACGGCAGCAACCTCGGCAAGATGCTGACCAACCAGTGGGTTGACAACAACCGCTACTTCGTTGACAACAGCGGTGTCTGGACCCAGAGCAGATAATCAAACGGCAGAACGCCTGTCGCACAGAATGTGCGGCAGGCGTTTTTTGCGTTATAGGACAAAAAGAATCGGTAAAAAGTACTGCGGCCTTGCATGAAATACGAGTTATAGGACAAAAAGAGTTGGTAGAAAACCCCGCAACTGTCCTTCTTGTTTGTCAAAAAAACAGCCCCTGCATCGCAGGGGCTGTTTCCCTTAGTTTGCGTGGCGCTCCACAAAGCGCTGAATGCGCCCCATAGCCTCACGGAGCTGCTCGAGCGAGTACGCGTACGAGATGCGGACAAAGCCCTCCCCGCTCTGTCCGAACGCCGTGCCCGGCACGACCGCGACCTTTTCCTCGGTCAGCAGCTTCGTGCAGAACTCCTCGGAGGACATGCCGAATTTCGAGATGTTCGGGAAAATATAAAAGGCGCCCTCCGGCTCAAAGCAGGGAATATTCATCTCCTCGAGCCGCTTTAAGAGATAGCGGCGGCGCTGGTTATAGGCCTCGCGCATCCGCGCGATCTCGGCGTCGCAGTCGCGGAGCGCCGCGACCGCCGCATACTGGCTTGTGGTCGGCGCGCACATAATCGCGTACTGGTGCACCTTGATCATCTGGCGGAGTATCGGCTCCGGCCCGCAGGCATAGCCGAGACGCCAGCCGGTCATCGCATAGGCCTTCGAGAAGCCGTTGATCAGAACGGTTCTCTCCCGCATACCCGGAATCTGAATGATCGAGGCCGGTGCCTCGCCGTTATAGGTGAGCTCGGTGTAAATTTCGTCCGAGACCACATAGAGGTCATGGCGGATTGCGACTTCCGCAATCGCCGCAAGCTCCTCTCTTGTCATAATCGAGCCGGTCGGGTTATTCGGAAACGGCAGCACCAAAAACTTGGTGCGCGGGGTGATGGCCTTCTCGAGATCCTCCGGCATCAGCTTGAAGCGATCCTTCTCCTTGAGTTCCACAATGACCGGCACACCGTCCGCGAGACGCACACAGGGCTCGTAGGAGACGTAACTCGGCTGCGGGATAATGACTTCGTCGCCGGGATCCAGCATGGCGCGGCAAGCGAGATCTATGCCCTCCGAGCCGCCGACCGTCACCGTAATCTCGCTGAGCGGCTCATAGGAAACGCCGAAGCGACGCTGAATGTAGCGCGCAATCTCCTCGCGGAGCTCATTGAGACCCGCATTGCTTGTGTAGAAGGTACGGCCGCGCTCCAGCGAATAAATACCCTCCTCCCGGATGGGCCAGGGCGTGTCAAAGTCCGGCTCGCCGACGCCGAGGGAAATGGCCCCCTCCATGGTGCGCACAATGTCGAAAAACTTCCGGATGCCGGAGGGTTGCAGGGCAACTGTCTTCTTCGCTAAAATTTCGTTGATATCTCTCATGCCATGAACAACTGCCTTTCGTCTTCTTTCTTCACTTCCATCTCCGTGCCGTGATCCTTGTACTTCTTCAACACGAAGTGCGTCGAAGTACCTGTCACCGACTCGAGCGGTGCCAGACGCTCGGAGACAAAGAGCGCGACTTCCCGCATGGTCTTCCCCTCGAGGAGCACCATGAAATCGAAGGCGCCGCTCATCAGATAGACGGAATCCACTTCGTTGTACTGGTAAATGCGCTCCGCAATGCGGTCGTAGCCCATGCCGCGCTGCGGGGTCACATTGACCTCAATCAGCGCTTCCACGCGTTCATTGCTCGTGTTCTCCCAGTTAATCAGGGTGTGATAGCCGCGGATCACATTCTCTTTCTCCATGTCCGCAATCTCGTTCGCAACCGCTACTTCGCTTTCGCCGAGCAGCATTGCGAGTTCATGGATGTCGATACGCGCGTTCTTCTCGAGAACCGCGAGGATTTTTTCACGCATCTTTCGTCCTTTCTGTCTCAAACACTTCCGCTTCCAATGTGATGCCCTTTTCCGGGCGGTTGATGTATTCGCGCTCGGTCTTATCGACCACGCACTTATCAAGTCCCGGCATCAGGCGGCCGATGCAGGCTGCCGGAATCCCTGTCCCGCGAAGCGCCTGCACCAAGCTGTCGCTTTGCGCGGTCAAAAACAAGACGCCCGCCGTGTCCATGCGGTAGGGATTTTTGCCGAGCGCCTCCGCGAGCGCTATGGTCTCCTGGCGAATCGGCACCGCGCGGAGCCGGATTTCGACGCCAGACCTCCGCGCAAGCGCGGTGAGATAGACTGCCGCGAGAAGCCCCCCTCTGCCGTAGGGCAGGCAGAGCGTCTCCGCATCCGTCTCCCGCCCCAGCCGCAAGGCGGTTTCCCTGGCGTCTTCCTCGGCTTTCAGTCGCTCCAAAGACATCGCAAGGTCTCGAACATATATTTTGTTTTTCGACCCGCACTCTTCTAAATATCTCGCAGTCTCAAGGTTTCCCGCCGAACAGGCTGCGACGAGTTCCGGATAGTTCTGCCTCAATGCAGGAACGCGCTGAGGCCGGCTGCGGCCATGCCGAGCACCATCGAAGCACAGAGCACCACTGCCACTATCATTGCCACCACTCTACGACGCTTATCTTTCATCTTCTTCACCTCTGTCTCTGCGGCATTTGCCGCTGAATTTCATTTTACTATAGTCCCTCTCTTCGCCTTCGGCAAGAGAAAACTCAGACAATAATCCGAAGCTTCCGCCCCGTCTTCGTGTACTGGTAGTAGCGAACGCCCGCCGCGTTCAGCATGCGCTTGCTCGCGCGAACCGCCGCCGTGTCGCCGTACTTATCCTCTCCGTAAATCAGGGTTCGGATACCGCTCTGTATAATCGCCTTGGCGCACTCGTTGCAGGGGAACAAGGTCACATAGAGCTTGCTGCCCTCGAGCGAACCGCCGCGGTAATTCAGAATCGCATTCAGCTCGCTGTGCGTCGCATAGAAGTATTTTGCCTGATAAGGGTCGTCCTGCTCGTGCTCCTTCCCCCAGGGAAACTCATCGTCCGAGCAGCCTCTCGGGAAGCCATTATAGCCCATCGAGAGAATCTTGTTGTCATCGCTCACGATGCAGGCGCCGACCTGGGTGTTCGGATCCTTCGAGCGGAGCGCCGAGAGATAGGCGACACCCATGAAATATTCGTCCCAGCTGATATAGTCTTCGCGCTTTCCGCTCATTTTCCCTCCTCTGCGTACAGATAGTGATGTCCCGCCGCCTTGTTCATGCGATTCCGAACGGCGAGGCCGACCCCGCTCTCCGGAAATGCCTCGGCGTAAATCACATCGACCGCGCGGGCATCCATCTCGCGGAGCGCGGCAAAGAGATTGTGAGCAATCTCCGCCGGTTTTGCGCGTTCCCCGAGGCACAGAACCGCATCGGCACAATAGGCATCCGCGTTTTCCGCACTCGCGAGTATGCCGACCTTTTTGCCGCCCGACTTCGCCGCGGCGGCGCAGGCGTTGATTTTCCGGATGACCGCCGCCTGTGTCCCGTCGACCAGGTACATCTCGGCGCGCGGCGCGTAGTGCCGGTACTTCATGCCGGGTGCCTTGGGGTGCATGTCCGGCGTGAGCGGCTTTGTGAGCACCGGGTCAAACTCTATTTTCCCGAGCACGCCTTCCAGCATTTCCGGCGTAATCGCGCCCGGGCGGAGCAAGGCGGGCACACTGCCGGTCAGATCTACGATTGTCGACTCGAGCCCCACGGCAACCGCGCCGCCGTCCAGTATCATGTCGATTTTGCCGCCGAGATCCTCTTTCACATGGCGCGCCTCCGTCGGGCTCGGGCGCCCCGAGGTATTCGCGGAGGGTGCCGCAACCGGCAGTCCCGCCGCCAGAATCAAGGCTCTCGCATTCGGATCGAGCGGCAGCCGGATTGCGACCGTGTCGAGCCCGCCGCTGGTTTCGCGCGGCACTGCCTCGCTCTTTGGCAAAATCATGGTGAGCGGCCCCGGCCAGAAAGCCTCCGCGAGCTTTCCGGCACTCTCCGGGATTTCCCGCACCAGAGGCTCCATCTCTTCGAAGCGGGCAATGTGGACAATCAGCGGATTGTCGCTCGGCCGCCCCTTTGCCGCGTAGATTTTTTCCGCCGCCGCAGCGCTCAGTGCATTGCCGCCGAGGCCGTAGACAGTCTCGGTCGGAAATGCGACCAGACCGCCGGCGCGAAGTATTTCTCCGGCGCGCGCCAATGCTTCCTCCCGCTCCGCCCTGCTTCCGGTCAGCAGACCATAGATTGTCTCCATGCTCAGCGCCGTCCTTCCTGCTCTTTCAGCACATGGCTCAGGCGCTTGTAGAGAAGAATCGTAAGCAACATGTCCACGCTCCCCTTTACGAGATTCAGCGGTGCGACCGCATAGAGCGCCATGGTCTCGACGCTCACAATGCGCGGGTTCACCTTGGTTCCCATCTGCACAATGGTCTCGAGCGGCATACCGTAGAGCGCCGCGAATTTCGGGAGCAGATAAACCGCATTGAGGAGCGAACCGAAGATGGTCATGCAGATCACGCCGAGCGCGCAGGCAACGAAGGCTTGACGCTTGGTCTTCTTCTCAAAGTAGAAAATACCGGCCGGGAGCACGAGCGCGCAGCCCACCGCAAAGTTCGCGAGCTCGCCGACAAAGGCGGTCGAGGTCGACTTAAACACCAGCTTCAATAAAACTTTCAGAAACTCCGCCATCACCCCTGCGACCGGGCCGTAGGCAAAGCTCAGAATTAAAATCGGGAGCTCCGAGAGATCGATTTTATAAAAGGGCGGCGCGAACGGCACCGGCACCTCAAACAGCATGAGCACAGCCGCAGCCGCCGAGAAGAGACCTATCATGGCCATCTTCCGGGTGCTCAGAATGCGCTCTTTCTGCCCTCTCCGCCGCTGAATCCGCTTCTCGATGACGTAGGCGACAAAGAAGCAGAGAAAGACAATTAGCAGGAACTCGCCGACAAAGATAAGATTTTCCGCAATTTTCTGACCTAAATTTCCCATTACCGATTGATTATCCCCCATACATCCGTTGTCTCAAGGCCGAGCCGCCACACGGCGATGCCGGCGGGGTCCTTGGCCCGTATCACTTCCATGCGCGCCTGCATCGACTTGGCGTCCTCCATCCAGATGGACTGGATGCTTCCGTTTGCCGAGCGCTGACCGTAGTTCTGCCCGAGCGTCTCGTCGTAGGTCAGGCTGACCTGGTTCTTGTTGACCCAGTCCTGCGCCGCCTTCATGCCGAGCGCCTCGCTCGACACTTTGCCGTTCTTGTCCTCCGTCCAGAGTCGCGTGTAGAACGGCACAGCCTGAATCAGTTTTTCCTTCGGAATCTCTTCGAGGCAGGCGTCAAGCCCCGTCGTCACGAAGTCGAGCGAAGCCGTGCTGCCCGGTGCGTCGCCGCCGGTGTGCTCGTCATAGCCCATGTTGATGATGTAGTCGCAGAAGACCGCGAGTTCTTTTCTGTCGTAGTAGGCATTGAACTTCGCGGGATTCGGAACATCCACCGTGAGGTAGAGCTGCTTTGCATGGCAGGCGACCGAGAGTTCACGGATGAATTCGAGGTACTGGTCAATCGCCTCCTGTTTGATGAGCTCGAGATCCACATTGATGCCGTCAAAGCCGTAGAGATCGGCGTCTGCCATCAGCGAATCAATCAGCTTTTTCCGCACGGATGTCTTTTTCAGGAGTTCTCCCGTCGTGACACTCTTGTCAAAGTTATCGAGCAGCGCAAAGACCTTGAGACCTTTCTCGTGCGCCGCTTCCACATAGGCGCGGTCGGCATAGCTCTGATAGTCGCCCTCATTGCCGCGGAGCGAGAACCAGGTCGGAACAATCACGTTCATGCCGCTTGCATTGCCCGCAAGCGTCGAAAGTCCCTGATTGGCCGCCTGGTTGGAAACAAGGTGGAAACCGAGCAGCACTTTGCCGCCGAGGGAGAGCGTTCCGTAGTCCTGTGCGACAAACGAATTCTGATAGGGCACCGTCTCCGCCGCCGCAAGCCTACTCTGCTGCACATAGCCGGTGAAACCGCTGTCGGTCTTGACGCGCACCCAGCGCGCGGTATCCGTCTTTGCATCGGCATGGTCCGGAATCACGCGGAGCGCCTCCGCCTTTGCCGCGACCGTGACAATACTGCCGCGCACACTCGGCCGGCTCCGGAGTACGGTCTTATGCTTTGCCGCCCGCACTTCGTCGCTCTCCGGTGCAGTCTCGACAAAAATCCGCTTGACCTCACCGTCCGTATAGGCCTCGGTGCGGACATTCGTAAATTCGCAGAGTAGCGGCAGCGAGAGGTAAAGCGCCTGGTCTTTGACAAAAAAGAGCGGCTTGCCCTCCGTGTCCACCTCTTCCGCCGTAAATGTGCGGACGCCGCCGGGCGCTGCGTAGACCATGCATTTCTCGTCCTTATCCCAGTAGAAGCGCTGATTCATCTTGCTTTTCACGAGTGTCAGTGGCAGATAGACACGGCCGTTCTCGAGAACCGCCTTGTCGCTCTGCAATTCATAGTTATAGAGCACGGCGACTTCATCGCCCTGCACGCCGAACAGACTGTTCTCGCTGATTCGGGTGCGGCTCGGTCCGAACTGCCGATACCAGAGCCCGAGAATGACTGCGACGAGCGCGAGCAGCAAGACCAGGGGCAGCAAAGATCTCCTGCCGTTTCGCTTCCGGCTTCGCTTCGTATTCTGCAGCTCCTTTGTTTCATTCCTTTCTTCCAAGATAATCCTCCTCTGAAGTGCGGTTACATCCCATTAATATTAGGAAGAGAGCCCTAAATAATTCCGGAACAGTATATCATAAAACGGCGAATTCTGTGTGAAGACAAACAAAAAAGCGGCAGTGCGCTCCGTGACAAGCACACTGCCGTCTGTGCTCCAAACTTGCAGGCTCGGCAGCACATACAGTTGACAAAGATTTTCCGTGACATCATGGCGGAATCGCGAATTCCGCGGGTTGCCGCCCTCTGCTGCGCGAGATGGATGGCGTAGTTCACGCATACAAAAAAGCGCCGGACAGCTCCGGATTTTTGAGTACTTTTGGGGAAATACACCGCACGGATGCGTGCGACGCGGCGACGGAGTGTCGCCGTTTTCAGAAAGGAATCTTTTGTCTTGGGGACAAGATCTAAAACTGCTGCCTCCTGTTCTCCATCCGTTTAAAGTATACCAATAACCGCCGTAATCTTCAATTGCAAAACGCGGTATTCCGTTGTATTATGCTTTAACAAAACAGAAAGAGGTGAAGTCCATGAAATTAGAGCGCGTCAGCGAGTATCAGATCAGCTGCACGCTGTCCGGTTTTGATTTGATTGAGCGCGACATCGAGCTCAATGAACTCGCATATGGCAGCAAAAAAGCAAGACGCCTTCTTCGGGAGATGATGCAGCAGGCATCCTCTGAATTGGGCTTTGAAGTCGATGATATGCCGCTGCGCGTGGAGTCCATACCGCTCTCCGACGACAGCATTCGGGTACTGATTACCAAAGTGGACGATCCGGAGGAACTGGATGCGCGCTTTTCGCGCTTTGTCCCTTCGACGGACACAGAGGAGGAGGACGAGGACCGGATGGGATTCTCCGATTTCCTGCAGGACACGGACGAGCGGGAATCGTCTTTGGATGACGACGAGATGGATGAGCTTCTGCGAAAATGTGCCTCCCTTGCGAATGAGTTCACACCCGTCAAGCTCGACGAAAAAATCCCGGAACCTTCCGAGTATCTGGTGCGCGGCTTCCGCTTCCCGAATCTGGACGCTGTCATCACAGCCGCTCACGCCCTGCAAGACCTCGCAACCGAGCTCGTTGCGGAATCGCTTTACCGAAATCCGGAAAACGGTCGGTACACCCTGGTGCTCCGCTTCAAACGGCAGTTTTCGCTGCACATCGCCCTGCTCTGCAACAGCCTCGGCGAATACAGCGATCCCCTGCTGCTGAGCCCGGCGCGCGCCGCCTTCTACGACGAGCACTATGACCGCATCCTCTCGAAGGATGTGCTTACTTCGCTCGCAAAACTCTAAGCATGCCTTAAGTTTTGTTAGTTAATGATAACAAATCGTCCAAGATGTACCTCTAAAAGTGCAGATTTGCTAAATCCTCTGCTTGTAATTACGACTTCTTTCGTTTACAATGTGGGAAACAGCAAAGATGCTGTCCTAGTTTAGAAGAATCAAGGAGGAATTTGATTATGGCACGCAGAATTTCTGATGCTTGCGTCAGCTGTGGCAGCTGCGCTGGTGAATGTCCGGTTGGTGTGATCTCCCAGGGAGACACGCAGTATGTGATCGACGAGTCCGGTTGCATCGATTGCGGCGCTTGCGAGGCTGTATGCCCGGTCGGCGCAATTTCTGAGGCAAACTGAGAAAAATCGCAAAAAAAAGCTCTGAGCTTACGCTCAGAGCTTTTTTTGTGTCAGCGCGCCATATTGACAAAGCGCGTGGTATCCGGCTTCCAGACCAGACTGACTGTGCCGATCGGGCCGTTTCTCTGTTTCGCGATGATGACCTCGGCCTCGTTCGGGTGCTCGGTGTCCTTGTTGTAGTAGTCGTCGCGGTACAGGAACATCACGACATCCGCGTCCTGCTCGATGGCGCCGGACTCACGGAGATCCGAGAGCATCGGGCGGTGATCCGGCCGCTGCTCCACCGCGCGGGAGAGCTGGGAGAGCGCAATCACCGGCGCCTGCAGTTCACGCGCCAGCGCCTTTAAATTTCTGGAGATGTCGGAAATCTCCTGCTGGCGGTTTTCGCCGGACTTGCCGCTGCCGCTCATGAGCTGCAGGTAGTCGATGATCACGAGGTCCACCCCGTGCTCTAACTTCTGCTTCCGGCACTTGCTACGCAGTTCGCCGATGCCGATGCCCGCCGTGTCATCGATCACCAGATTTTTGCTCTCGGAGATATGTGCGGCCGCCTCGATGATGTTGCTGAAATCGCCGCTCGAGAGATCACCGTTTCGCATCTTCTGCGCGTCGACACTCGACTCCATCGAGAGGATGCGGTTCACCAGCTGCTCCTTGCTCATCTCGAGCGAGAAAATCATGCAGGATCGCCCGTTCCGCACGGCTGCGTGCTCGACAATGTTCAGCACGAAGGCTGTCTTTCCCATCGAGGGGCGCGCCGCAATCAGCACGAGGTCGGAGGGCTGGAGGCCGCTCAGCTTCCGGTCGAGGTCTATAAAGCCGGTCGGGATGCCGGTCACCTCCGCGCCGTTCTGATAGGCTTTCTGGATTCTCTCCAGCACCCGCAGGGTAATCTCCGAAATCGGGGTGAATTCCGCCGCACTCCGCTGCTGCAGGATGCGGAACATCTTCTCCTCGGTCTCCTGCAACAGCACCTCGAGCTCCTGGCTGTCGGCATAACAGCTGTTCGCAATCTCCTCACTCGCCTGAATCAGCTTCCGCTTGACCGCCTTTGCGCGGACAATCTTCGCGTACTCCCGGATGTTCGCGGCGGTCGCCTCGCTCTGCGCAATCTCGCGCAAAAAATCCAGCCCTTGCATTTCCGGCGGCACATCTTTTGTCTTCAGCTTTTCCTGTACCGTCAGAATATCGACCGGCTTGCCCTCGTTGAAGAGTTCTGCCATGCAAGAGAAGACAATGCCGTACTGCTTGGAATAAAAATCCGCCGCACTGCAGTGTTCCAGCGCGACGGCAAGACTGTTCTGATCCACAAAAACCGCACCGAGGATGGAGCGCTCTCCCTCCTCGCTGTGCGGCATGATGCGCTTTAGCACATTTTGAGTGTCGTCCGTCATTTTGCTTCCGTCACATTGACCTTGAGCGTCGCCTGCACATCGCGGTGCAGCTTGACTACGGTCTCATAGCTGCCGAAGCTCTTGATCGGCTCCGCGAGAGCAATCTTCTTCTTGTCGAGTTCCAGGCCGAGCTGTTCCTTCACGGCTTCCGCAAGTTCCTTGGTCGAAACAGAACCGTAGGTCTTTCCGTTCTCGCCGCCCTTGATGTGCACAGTCACGCTGCCGGCCTCAATCTTGGCCGCGAGCGCCTTCGCCTCGGCGAGCTGCTCCGCCGCAATTTTTGCCTCATTCGCCTGCTTTAACTTCAGGGTGTTCAGATTCTCGGCCGTCGCCGCCGCGCCGAGCTTTTTCGGCAGCAGAAAGTTCCGCGCATAGCCCTCCGAAACTTCCACGAGCGTGCCGGCCTTGCCGAGCGACTTCACATCCTGTAATAACACAATTTTCATGAGATTTCTCCTTTCAAAAGCATCTCGTCGATGACTTGTTTCACCTGCTCCATGGCCTCTTCCTGCGTGAGCCCCGAGAGCTGCGCGCCGGCAATGGTGCGGTGACCGCCGCCGCCGAGTTTTTCCATCATGACCTGAACATTGACTTCGTCAATGGCACGCGCCGAGAGATACACCTTCTCGCGGAAGGTCGTCGCGACGACACTTGCTTTCACGCCGATGACATCGAGCAAGTCGTTTGCCGCCTGCGCGCCGACCACGGTCGGGTTGTCGAGCCCCGTCGCGTCACAGTAACTCAGCGCAAAGTTCTCGCGGTAAATTTCCGCGTTGTGAATCGCCTCGCTCTTTGCGCGGTAGTCATCGAGCTTCTCACGGAACAGTTTCCGGACGCGCGTCACATCGGCACCGTTTCGCCGGAGGAAGGCCGCGGCCTCAAAAGTCCGGACACCGGTCTGGTTCTGGAAATTGTGGGTGTCAATCACAATGCCGGCGTACATCGCATCGGCCTCGACCGCCCGAATCTTCACATCGTCCGAGATGTACTGCACAACCTCCGCGACCATCTCGCAGGCGCTCGACGCATAGGTCTCGACATACGAGAGCTGGGCGTTCCGGATGGAATCCTGACTCTGGCGGTGGTGATCCAGCACCACGATGGTCTTTGCGACATCCAGAAGCCTCGGGCCCTCGACCATGGACGGCCGGTTGGTATCCACGACGACCAGTACCGAGTCTTCATCAAGGAGCTGCATAGCCTTCTCCTCGGGGATGAACATGTCCTCCGGATAGTCGCCGTTATAAAAGCGCTCGAGCATGGGGCGAATTGCGCCGTTGACCGCCGAAGAGACAATGTGCGCCTCCTTGCCCATGGTCGTCGCAATGCGCCAGATGCCGACTGCCGCGCCGAGCGAATCGATGTCCATGAGCTTATGTCCCATGATCAAGAGTCTGTCCTTGTTCTCGATCAGTTCGCGGAACGCATGCGCCTTGACGCGTGCCTTGACGCGCGTTGTCTTCTCCTTGGAATTCGACTTGCCGCCGAAGTAGCGGATGTTCTCGCCATCCTTGACAACCGCCTGGTCGCCGCCGCGCCCCAGCGCCATATCAATCGCCTGGCGCGCAAAGTCGTAGCACTGCGCGTAACTGCTGCCGCCGTCACCGATGCCGATTGAGAGCGTGATGCGCATCTCATTGCCGATGTTCACGGTCTTGACCTGCTCCAGAATATCAAACTGGCTGTCTAAAAGATCCTGCAGATAACGGCGCTCAATCACAAAGAAGTACTTGTCCTTCTCGAGCTTCTTCATGATGGCCTGCATCCCGTCAAAGTAGCGGACAATCTTCCGGTCAATCATTGCGGTGAGCAGCGGGCGCCGCACTTCGTCGACGCTCTCCATCGCCTCTTCGTAGTTGTCGAGATACAGGAGACCCGCTGTGAGGCGGCGGCTCTCCTCTTCTTCCCGGAGCCTGAGCAGGGCTGTCTCGTCATAAAAATAGACGGCAAAGACCGACTCCGTATCAATCTGCTCCCGCACGAGCCGCACGCGGAGCCGCAGTGCGCCGAGACTCAGATGGTAGTCCGCGCTCTCCGCAATCTTTGCGAGCTCCTCCCGCGTGAGTTCCGGAAATAAATCCTCCAGTCGCTGCGCGGTCTTGTGTTCCGCCGCAAGGAGTTCCGTCAATGCCGTATTCCGGTAGGCAAAGGTGCCTGTCCTGTCCAGCAGGCCGTAACAGATATCCAGCCGGTCGGCAAGCCGCGCCTGCATACTGTCCGTCGCCGCCGAAAAACCGATCATCGCCTGGTTGATTTCCGCACCGGAAACCGCATAGAACCGAAGACAGATACTGCCGGAAATCAACGCGAGCAAAAAGACCAGCAAGCCGGTCTCCCAATTCGAAACACAAATCAATACCGCCGTCAATATCGAGAGCACAGCGGGAAATATGGGCCATCGCAGATAGGTACGCAGCTTTTCCTGCGCTTTTCTTTCTTCTTTCATGTTTCATGCATCCTCCTATCATTACGGTCGGGTTATACAAGATTATAGCATAGGAACGCAAGCGCGGCATACCGACATTTTGCCGTCCTATACAAGGCAAGGGGGCTGTGTTATAGTAACCGTATGTCAAAAAACAATGAAAAAACCAATGTGTGCCGCCTTCTGGACGGCAAGAAGCTCCCGTATGTCGAACACAGCTATCCACCGGAAGAGGCCGTCAGCGCAGAGGAGGTCGCAGCTTATCTCGGTCAGAATCCGGCGCAGGTCTTCAAGACCCTGGTCACCGTCGGAAAATCCGGACAGCACTATGTTTTCGTGATTCCGGGCCCCGCTTCCCTCTCTTTAAAGAGTGCAGCCAAGGCAGTCGGCGAAAAATCGATCGCCATGCTTCCGCAGCGGGATCTTTTGCCGCTCACGGGCTATGTGCACGGCGGCTGCTCGCCGATCGGCATGAAAAAGATCTTCCCGACTGTGGTCGACGAGAGTGCGGAAACATTCGAGAGCATTATCATCTCCGCCGGGAAACGCGGCTATCAGGTGGAACTGAGCCCTGCGGTACTTGGCAAACTGATACGCTTTTCGTATGCAGCCCTCACCGAGTGAGGCATCAGAGAGGTAAACAACACATGGCACAACAGGCAAGTAAGCGAAAAAAGAAGAAGGCACATATTGTCGTCCGCATCCTGAAGACCCTGCTTCTCGTCTTCATGCTCTGCATCCTCGCGGCCGTCGCTTTTCTCTTCATCAAGGTGTTTCCGGATTTGCAGTCCATCCAGCAGCACGCCTACGAGACCTATCAGCACATGTCCGAGGACGATTTCCGCCTCGTGACGGACACCGAAATCTTTGACAAGGATGACAAACAAATCGGCGTAATCAGCTCCGGTCATCACTATGTCTATGTCGGCTCCGACGACATCAGCCCCTGGCTGAAAAAGGCCTATGTCGCGCAGGAAGACCGGCGCTTTTACAACCACCACGGTGTGGACTGGCTCGCCATTGCCCGTGCGGGACTCTCCTATGTCAAACACCGGCGCGTGACCCAGGGCGGCTCCACGATTACCCAGCAGGTCATCAAAAACACCTATCTCACCCAGGAGCGCTCGCTGAAGCGAAAATTCACCGAGATACTTCTCGCGCCCCAGCTCGAGAAGCGTTTCGGCAAGGACAAGATACTCGAGTTCTACTGCAACGGCAACTTCTACGCGCACGGCTGCTACGGTGTGGAAGCCGCAAGCCGCTACTACTTCGACAAGAGCGCCAAGGATCTGGAGCCCTGGGAAGCCGCCGTGCTGGTCGGCATCAGCAACCGTCCGGCGACGTACGAGCCGGTCAATCACCCGAAGAACGCGCTGCGCAAGCGGAACGAAGTGCTGACCAATCTGTATAAGCAGGGCGATATCACGGCCGAAGAGCTCGCCGAATACAAAGAAAAACCGCTCGAAATCGCCCCGCAGACCAAGGTGGCCGCGGCGACCGAAAACTACCAGACCAGCTATGCGATCTACTGCACGGCACTGCAGCTCATGAAGACCGACGGCTTTAAGTTCAAGTATACCTTCAAGAACAAAGAGGAGTATGACAAGTATCAGGCCGAGTACCGCGAGCTCTACGCCGACAAGAGCGAAAAGATTCGCGCGGGCGGCTATAAGATTTATACGACCATAGACTCGGATATCCAGGCGAAACTCCAGAAGCGCCTCGACGAGACGCTCGATGACCGCTCGAACGAAAAGCAGGAAAACGGCAAGTTCGCGCTCCAGGGCGCAGGTGTGGTCATTGACAACGACAGCAACGCCGTCGTCGCGATTGTGGGCGGCCGCGGCACGGACGACGCCTATAACCGCGGGTTCCTTGCGAGACGCCAGCCGGGATCCACGATTAAACCCTTGATTGACTACGCGCCTGCCTTCGAGACCGGCTACTTCTATCCGTCTTATGTGATTGACGATCACGAGTTTGACGGCGGCCCGAAGAACTCCGGCAATAAGTACTACGGCTCCGTGACGCTCCGCGAGGCGCTGAACCGCTCGCTGAACACCGTGGCCTGGCAGCTCCTCCAGAAAATCGGCGTGAAGACCGGCCTCTCCTATCTCGGGAAGATGGAATTCTCTTCCCTCTCCTGGCAGGACAGCACCGCGGCGGCCGTCTCGATTGGCGGCTTTACCTACGGCACACGCGTCGTCGACATGGCAAAGGGCTTTTCGACCTTCGCGAACATGGGCGTCTACGACGACAAGACCTGCCTCCGCTCCGTGGTCTATGACCGCACCGAGCAGCAGGTGATTCCGGTCAGCTCACGGCGCACCCAGGTCTACACCGAGGGCACGGCCTACATGATCACCGACATTCTGAAAGGCACCATGGACAAGTCCTACGGCACCGGCCGCGGTCTTGACATTGAGGGTCAGCAGGCCGCCGGTAAAACCGGAACGGCGAATGACTCGAAGGACACCTGGTTCTGCGGCTACACCCGTTATTACACCGCAGCCGTCTGGGTCGGCTATGACCAGCCGCGTCCCATGCCCGGTATCTACGGTGCCACCGTCGCGGGACGCATCTGGAAAGGTGTCATGACCGACATCCACAAAGATTTGCCGGAGAAAGACTGGGAACAGCCGGAATCCGTCATTAAGGCCTACTTCAAGAGTTCGACCGGCGAGCAGGTGGACTATGACAGCGGCGAAAAAGATCTTTTCAATCTGAATGTAGACAGCGCGGCGCGAAGCGAGTACGAAAAAACCTACGGCACCACCGAGGCCGATCCCGATGCCAACCGCGACGCAGGCGGCGATCTGCACGACGATGTCATTGACGAGAGCAGTGCTTCCGAAGAGAATGTTTCGCTCGAAGAGACGCTCGAGAGCATTGAGACTTCCGCCCATGTCACCGCGGGAACCGGCGTCACAGGTGTGAACGGCGGCCCCGGCGTGACGCCGCAGCGAAGCCACGAATCGCACCGCGACAACGAAGAGACTGTCGCGAGCCCGCGGGAAACCATCGTCCGTGAGACCGCGGAGCGGAGAACCCGCGCGGAGACCA